>NZ_JAWYAJ010000053.1:0-5347 GCF_034124845.1 Robinsoniella sp. | reverse complement strand
TACCTCACCATATTTTCCAAGAATGGTCCTAATCTTTCCATCCGGCATAAGTAATATTCTTTCAGGGGGAATCACTAAAGATTCTTTATCCGGCATTCCATATACCCGGTTTCTTCTAAATGCTTTAGCAAGGAATAAGCAGACTGTTGCCTGTCTGCAGATCTCCTCAAAGACAAGGCTGTCATCAGGGCAGCCGGAAACTCCGGCGCTGAAAGTAAAAGTTATATTTTTATATTCATCTCTACCTTCCGATGCAAATTTAACTTTTTTAAAAGCCTTCCTTACTTCCTCTATCAGCCTTATTGTATGGTCTCTGTCCCATTCCGGCATAAAAATTAAAAATTCATCCCCCTCTGACTTCAGGATAATCGATTCCGGTGGAAATAGCTTTTGAAAAAATTGATGCATTTTCTTTATAATCTTTTCCATTTCACCCCGTGTAATCCGTAGTGAAAACCGAATAATATAATCTAAATCAATCATTATTACAGAATACATCTTAAGCAGCTTTAGTTCTGGCCTTATTAGCTTTTGAATCTCTTTTTCACAAAACAAATGCATGTAATCTCCCGTCTGTTTATAAGCTTTTACTGAAGTAGTTTGCGCCCGGAGGAACAGAATCTATTTTACCTCTTGCTTCATCCAGAACCTCCAGATATTCTTCTACAGACATTCCTTTTTTTCTTGTGTATGAATATTCAAAAGCTACATATCCTTTTTTATCATGCCGAAGAGGGTTATACACATCTACATCCTCTATTTCAAATTTCTCTATTTGATTAACCATGTCAGAAAACAGTCCGAACGGAGTAATATATGCTTTGTGATAGATATCTTTATTATCCAGCAAGAACCGTATCGTATCATATGCTTCTTCCTTTTCTTCTGTTGGAAAACCAATAATGCAGCTAAGGTGATTGGAGATACCAGCTTCTTTAAAGTTTCTCAACACCTTTTTCATATTATCAGTATCCATTCCTTTTTCCATAAGATTCAAGATTCTGGCATTACCAGACTCAATACCAAATAATACGGATCTCAAACCGCTTTTGAACAAAATTTCACAGTTCTCTTTTGTAAATCCCTTCTCAGTTCTCAAGAAAACTGAATAAACAATATCGACTTTCTCTTTTATTAATATCTTGGCTACATCCACAAAATATTGTGGTAATATGGCATCGTCTGCAAAGTGAAACAATCTAATACCATACTTTTCCTTCAAAGTTAATAAGTCATGCACTACCTTCTCCTTGGTGGCCATCATATAGCTGCTGTTACATCCACGGTGTCCGCAGAAAGCACATTTGCCCCAATAACATCCCCTTGTCATTTGAAACGGGAGTTTGGGATAAGCATATTTTTCCAGAGGCATATCAGAAAAATCCGGCATTGGTATATCGTTCATTGGACAATTTTTCCCCACTTCATTCTCTTGCAGTTCCCCAGATTCGGTTAAATACACAAGATTGGGAACATCAGCCAATGTTCCTATATTCTTCAGCCAACAATCACACAGTTTTAACAGCGGTACCTCTCCCTCTCCTCTCATGATTACATCAAAGTATGGTGATATGACACTGCTATGTAAAAATGCCTTCCAGAAAATTGATGAAATAGCTCCGCCAAATGCAATTTTAATACTTGGTTTTTTTCTTCTGATTTCTCTGCATATATGTAAGGTATAGAGCACCTGGCTGGCGTAAGTTATGGAGAATCCAATAACTTTAGGATTCTTGCACAGAATATCCGGTATGATTACATCTTCAATATAACGATAGATAGTATTGTCCGAAGTCATCCGCTCATTTTTTAGAAATTCTTCTTCAACAGATTTAAATGTAACAGGGTCAAAACTAATTTTTGCAATACAATCACCGGCAATTGACAAATATCGGTATATCATATCTGTCGCCCAACCTGTCTTCAACTTATCAGATTCATTTTTTCCTCTCAGAATTTCTTGGGCTCTGGTATAATTCTGATTGATATTTTTACTTCTTTTATTAAACAGGACACTTGTATCTCCAGACATAAATTTTCGTATTAATTTGTCCATTAATTCTACATTATAATCCTTGATTTTACATGATGTGTAACCATTTGCAGCTACATAGCTCTTTAAAAGCGGAAGCCCAATATGTGCATTTTCATGATTTCCCAAAGGCGGGAAAATTAATAAAAGATCCAAGATATAACCTCCCTTTATTCGTCCATATCAGACCTTAAAACATCATTTATAGTTTCTATAATCGCATTAATCGTTGAAAAGTTTGCAGTGAGTAAATCTTCATCACTGAATATGAAATTTAATTCTTTTTCTATTTCTACTATAGAATTCATCATTTGAAAAGAATCCATACCATTTTGCAATAAATTTTCATCTTTATCCGTGTTATAGATTTCATCACCAATTACAGTTTTTTTACTTAGTGTGTCTAATACTGTTTTTTCTATCTCCATTTTCTCATCAGCCACCTTTCGTTTCATAAATATTATTTACCTTGATATATTAGCTAAATATAGATAACAAGTCTGAAAGTCTATGAATTGTATGTTCCGGGATGCAGTTTCCCTCTCTTAGATTTTCATGATTCCTATTAATCCATATGGCAGGTATATTCAGCCATCCGGCTCCACAGATATCATCCGTTTGAGAATCGCCTATCATATATAAATCCGTATTGTTTCTATTTAATAATTGCATAGCCCTGAGAAAAATTTTTTGATCAGGCTTATTTGATCTTGCATCTTCTGATGTTACAATAAAATCAAATTGAAACCCCTCCTTTTTAATTGAAGAATAAATAATATCATTATCTGCATTACTAATTAACCCGACATAATACTTGTTTCTCAGCTCACCAATAACATTCCTGGCGTCCTCATAGGCGCGGGCATTTTCAAAAAACGCCTTAACCGAACTTGTAAATACACCTTCAAAGCAGTCAATACCATATTTCACACATGTTTTTTGGAGACTCTGGTTAAGAATCTCCATCCCAGTTAGAAATACATCTCCTCTTTCCATCACAGCTTTATATTTTGCAAAACTGCGGCAAAACTTATCCAGATTCACTTCTATCCCCTGGTGCAATAAGTAAGTCTTCATGATGCAATTCAGATGAGTGTAGAATCCTTCTAAATTTACTAAAGTACCGTAATAATCAAAACAAAGTACACTTTTTCTCAAACCGTCTGTTCCTTTCTATAATATTCCAATAGTTGTACATAAACCCATGACAAACCTTCTTTTAGCTGAACAGTTGTAAGCTTTTCAGGTCTGATTACAACATCCAGTGGTGCATATCTATACCAGTCACTGTTTAAAATTTTTCCTTTTCTGCTGTAATCTTCTCTAAGCCTTGTACCTGGAAGTGGAATGGGAGTCTCAATTCGAACTGCATCCAATTTGCTGTCAACAATAAATTTTTCAGTATATGCAAAGCAATTGGCTGTATCATGGTCTAATCCCAATATAAAAAACCCTGATATCTCCATGCCATAAGAATGAATCTTATCAATGAAATATGCATATTTAGATTGAAATTCCAGTTTAAAATAAGATTTTTCAATTGATCTTAGATTTTTATGAGTGATACTGTACAGATTTATATTTATTCTTTTGCAGCCTGCACTTTTCATTAGTGACAGCGCTACATCATCAGTAATGATTGTCAAATCAACCGATGCAATCCATCTGATTTTAAGTTTTTTTAACAGATGTAGAAATTCCATAAACTCATCTATCATTGCTGCGGCGTTACAATCAGTAAAAACTATGGCAGCATCTGGAAAGCACTGCATTACATGCTTTATTTCCTTTTCTAAGTTCTGATTACATTTTCTCCGGAAATTGTTTCCTAATATACCAGGAACAACACAGTGACTACAGTGTTTTGAACATCCACGCATAGTTTGTACATTGATAAAGCGATATCGGTACTTCTGAGATAAATCATATCTTGGCAGAACACATTCTCTCATATTTAAGTATTGCCCTTCCTTTGACCTGTAAATAGATTTTATCCTGCCAGCTTCAAAATCAGCAATAAATTCCTTTATATAAAGTTCAGCCTCACCAATAAAGAGTACATTGAATGTTTTAAGCATTTTTTCCATCTCATAAAATATTGTATTAACACTGAACAATACCTTTAGTGTATCAGAGCAAAAGGATTCAATTATCTTGAGGGCATTCTTAATTAAGGCTGTATCTGCCTCCACAATAATAATATCGTAATGTTCTTGAATTTGAATTGCTTCATAATTTTCATCAAAATACTCTATATGATAGCCAGCTGGAAAACTAGCCGCTATTGACAATAAATCTATACTGGGACTTAACGGGGAAGTCATTTTTTCATTAAATTCTGTTGCATTTTCTAAAAGGCTTTGAATATGTTTGTTCTCACCAAACATATTTCTTTTTGGTGATATTAAAGCTATTTTATGCAACCTGCCTCCCCTCCTTTCTCTACATTACGTAATTCTTATTTTTTTCTTTCCAGACACTGTTCGGTGATTTCTACAACCTTATTCAAAGATGTCATTTGCGTCAGCATCTCCGGGTCAATGGTTATGGAATATCTGTTTTCTATAACGGCAAGTATTTCTAATGCCCTTAATGAATCCATGCCAAGATCTTCATAAAATAAAGCATCCGGTAAAAGAGCCTCCGGTTCTGTTTCAATTATTTCACAAACAATATCTCTTAATTCCTCTTTTAAATTATTTTTCATAGCAATCCTCCTGTTATAATTTGGTCGTAATAAACAAAATATCCTATTCTTTGTAGAGTATTCTTAACAATAGTGCAAATCCATACGCAGATAAGAAATCATGTCTGCTAAAAATTTTCCCAGATTAAATAAAATCTTGTCCTGTATCCTTAGTATATTGATCATTGATTTTTGATCTGCATAATCACTTATTGTTTTAACTGACACAAAAGCAATCTTCCTTTCGTTACAGATGTGCAAAATCGGATAACTTTCCATTTCAACACAAGCTGCATGATATTTTTTATAGTATAAATCAGATTCTGTCTTATTTCGCAGCATTCTGTCAACAGTCAGGATTTTCCCGCTTGACAGGTTAATGCCGCATTTGTTAATTTGCAAGGTATTATCATAAGTTTTTAAAAAATTGTGTATAACTTTCATGTTGCTTTTGGATTTCTCTGTTTCCAGTTGTCTCCCTTTTATTTTTATAACATAATCCGACAGCACAATGTCACCCAGCTTTAATTCAGGACAAATGGCCCCAGCCATTCCTGCAGAAATAATAAGACTAATTTTATGGTAATTATTTACAACAAAATCTGCACACTCCTTTGCACCGCCTGGTC
>NZ_JAWYAJ010000052.1:10282-12921 GCF_034124845.1 Robinsoniella sp. | reverse complement strand
GGAGCGGATATGGTCGTAGGATCTCTGATTAAGAACCCGGGCGGAGGACTGGCTCCCATAGGCGGATACATTGCAGGTACCGAAAAATGTATCGAAAATGCTTCTTACCGTCTGACCTCTCCGGGTCTTGGCAGGGAAGTAGGCGCAACATTAGGCATAATGCAGTCCTTTTACCAGGGTCTTTTCCTGGCACCAACCGTAGTTGGCGGAGCATTAAAGGGTGCCATTTTTGCTGCCAATGTTTATGAAAAACTGGGATTTAAGGTCGTACCTAATGGTCAGGAAAGCCGGCATGATATCATCCAGGCAGTAGAATTTGGTTTCCCTGAGGGCGTCATTGCTTTTTGTGAAGGCATTCAGGCTGCCGCACCGGTAGACAGCTATGTGACACCAGAGCCCTGGGCTATGCCGGGATATGACAGTGATGTCATTATGGCTGCCGGAGCATTTATTCAGGGATCCTCCATTGAATTGAGTGCAGATGGACCGATTAAACCGCCTTACGCTGTTTATTTCCAGGGCGGACTTACCTGGCAGCACGCCAAACTGGGCATCTTAAAATCCCTTCAGCGGCTGATCGAGAAGGACTTAGTAAAACTTCCGTAAGCGGAAGATAGGAGTGAACGTATCATGAAAAAGGTTTTCGTCATCGGTGCCGGCGCTTCCGGTCTGATTGCAGCCATTACAGCTGCCAGAAACGGCGCTTCCGTCACCATACTGGAAGGGATGGAAAAACCAGGCAAAAAACTGCTGACAACCGGGAACGGGAAATGTAATCTTACCAATACCGCCATGTCAGATCCAAATGTCTTCCGTTCCAATACCCCGGAATTTGTCAGCCATATTCTAAAACAGTTCAGCGTATCGGATACCCTGGCATTTTTTGAAGATCTGGGACTTCTGCTAAAAGACCGGGGCGGCTATATATACCCTTATGTAGAACAGGCATCTGCTGTTTTAGACCTTCTGTTAATGGAAGTAAAAAGGCTTTCCATAAAACTGAAATGCCTGGAGAAAGTAAAAGGGCTGTATTATGCTAAGGGAAACTGGCAGATCGAAACGGATAGCTGGACCTATTCGGCTGATGCTGTTATCTTAAGTGCCGGTTCCAAAGCGGCACCCGTTACCGGTTCCGATGGAAGCGGCTATGATCTGGCAGCGATGGCAGGTCACAGGATTATTCCCCCGCTGCCTGCCCTGGTTCCGCTAAAGGTAAAAGGGGACTGGTATAAAAGCCTCGCCGGGGTACGCAGTCAATCCTGTCTGACTCTTTATGTGGAACAAGCCCCCATCATGACTGAATCCGGCGAATTACAGTGGACCGATTACGGCATTTCCGGAATCGTAGTATTCCAGCTCAGCCGTTTTGCAGTCAAAGCCCTGTCAGCAAACAAAAATGTCCAGGTCAGTGTGGATTTGATGCCGGATTACCAGACAGAAGAACTGATAGATATATTAAAAAACCGCGCTCTGCAATATCCCAAACGAACAGTAGAAGAGATTCTCACCGGTCTGTTAAACAAGAAAATCATTAACGTGATGCTAAAAAAGTCCAAAATAAAAAATACGAAGCCTGCAGATGCTGTTACGACAGATGAAATCAAGTCACTTACCGGCTCTATTAAAAGCAGTATGGCTGAGATCAGCGGTTTTCGGGATTTTTCCCAGGCACAGGTATGCTCCGGCGGGGTTTCCGTACAGGAAGTAGACAATACCAGTCTGGAATCTAAAATCACCCCCGGTCTTTTTCTAGCCGGAGAAATCCTGGATATTGACGGTGCCTGCGGAGGATACAATCTGCAGTGGGCATGGTCCAGCGGTTACACAGCAGGTCTGCACAGCACCTGTAATCATGAAACAGTAAATTAAGGTAAACGAGCGTGTATTTAAAATTGATTTCCTGTCAGTTTGCACCACGCTCTATAGGAGGATATGAATGATTAGGATTCCGCAGATAAAATTACAGCCGGAACATACAAAAGAAGACCTGGCGCGGGCCGTCTGCAGAGAACTGAAAATAAAGGAAGCAGATCTGAAAAGTTTCCATATTGTAAAACGTTCCATAGATGCACGCAAGAAACCGGATATCAAATACAGCTATACCATAGATGCTGAGGTGGAAAAAGAGCATGTGGTCTTAAAAAAATGCAAAAACAGCCAGATTGTGAAATCCGCACCTGTTTCTTATCAAATTCCGTCCAGCGGAGAAGAAGCATTAAAGGACCGCCCGGTTATTGTGGGTATGGGTCCTGCCGGATTGTTCTGCGGTCTGCTCCTTGCAAAGTGCGGCTACCGTCCTCTGATCTTGGAACGGGGCGAAGACGTGGACGCACGCTCTAAGACAGTGGAAAGCTTCTGGAAAGGAAATCCCTTAAAACTTTCTTCCAACGTCCAGTTCGGAGAGGGCGGCGCCGGTACTTTTTCAGATGGAAAACTAAATACCATGGTTAAAGATCCGAAAGGGCGGGGACGCTATGTACTGGAAACATTTGTGGAGGCAGGTGCTGACAGCTCCATTTTGTATCTGAACAAACCCCATATTGGAACGGATGTCCTTCGGGCTGTAGTAAAAAATATGCGGCTGGAGATACAGCGTCTGGGCGGAGAGGTACGTTTTGAAAGCCAGATGACGGATCTGC
>NZ_JAWYAJ010000052.1:0-10272 GCF_034124845.1 Robinsoniella sp. | reverse complement strand
CATCCGTGACGGCAGGATCGAGAGCATTTGCATAAATGACCATGAGACCTTAAATACGGCAGTAGTAGTACTGGCAATCGGTCACAGTGCAAGAGATACCTTTTCCATGCTGTCCCGCAAACCCCTTGCCATGACACCAAAATCCTTTGCCGTAGGGCTTCGGATTGAACATCCCCAGAGTATGATAAACCAGTCCCAATATGCCAGAACGGATTTAAAAACCCTGCCTGCCGCTGATTACAAGCTTACCAAAAAACTGGAGAACGGAAGAGGCGTATATTCATTCTGTATGTGCCCCGGCGGCTACGTGGTAAATGCCTCATCTGAAAACGGCATGACCGCGGTTAACGGCATGAGTTATCAAAAAAGGGATGGAGCAAATGCAAACAGTGCCATAGTGGTAACAGTCACTCCGGACGATTACGAAGCGGTGGATTCACTAAGCGGTGTGAGATTTCAGCAGAATCTGGAACAAAAGGCTTATGCGCTGTGTAATGGAAAAGTACCGGTGCAGCTGTTTGAGGACTTTGTAAAGCATCGCAGCAGCAACGGTCCCGGTGAGTTTGCTCCGGCTATAAAAGGCGCATATGATTTTGGAAATTTAAGAGAATGCCTGCCCAAATTCCTGGGTGATTCCATTGAACAGGGCATTTTAGGCTTTGATCATATGATTAAAGGCTTTGCAAGAAAAGATGCCATTCTTTCAGGCATTGAGAGCCGGACGTCATCTCCCCTTCGCATTACCAGAGATGATTTCTTTGAAAGTACCATAGCCGGATTATATCCCTGCGGCGAAGGCGCCGGTTATGCAGGTGGAATCACCAGTGCTGCAATGGATGGCTTAAAAGTAGCAGAGGCAATAATTAAAAAATTCCATTCATTTTAGTACACATTTCAAGACTCATTTTAAAACAGATTCTAAGCCATCACAAAATTTTAAGATTAATAAGTGTGTACTTTGTCATCAATCTATGATAAAATGATGATTATTTATAGTCTTGTTTTGACAGGATAAATCCTGGTTCAAGGCTTCCTGCCGGGAGAGCTTGAAAGGGAATACTATGAATGAAGCAATAACAATGAAAGAATTACCTACAGATGACAGGCCTTATGAAAAATGCCTTGCGATGGGTGCACAGGCGCTGTCAGACGCTGAACTTCTGGCAGTTATCTTAAGAACCGGATCCCAGGGGATTCAGGCATTGGAGCTGGCACAGGAGGTTTTACAATGTTCAAAAGTAGAACATAACCTTTTAGGTCTCCATCACTTAAGCATTTCTGACCTTCGGAAGATGAAAGGCATCGGAAAAGTAAAAGCCATACAGATCAAGTGTATTGTAGAATTGTCCAGAAGAATTGCAAAATCTTCCGCAAAGGACAGCCTTTGCTTTACCAAACCGGAAACCATAGCAGATTATTATATGGAAGATTTCCGGCACTGTACCCAGGAACAGATGCTGATGCTGATGTTAAATACCAAAAGCAGGCTTCTGTGTGACCATATTATTTCAAAGGGTACGGTAAACGGTGCCCTGATTACGCCCCGGGAAATTTATCTGGAAGCACTGCATCATCATGCAGTATTTATTATCCTTGTGCATAATCACCCAAGCGGTGATCCCTCTCCAAGCAGAGAGGATATCCTTTTAACCAAACGGATCCGGGATGCAGGTCTTCTGATAGGCATTGAACTGCTGGATCATATTATTATTGGTGATAAAAAGTATTTAAGCTTCAAAGAACGAGGACTTTTGTAACTATGAGGGAGAGAAGAAGCCATGTTATTAGGAATTGACCTTGGCACAGACACGATAAAAATATGTGATAAAAATAATAAAATAATGATTGCTGAAAAAAATATGATTGCAATCCGGGACGGGCTTCAGGTGATCGGTATCGGTGACGATGCATACGAAATGTATGAAAAGACACCTGTAAATGTACAGGCGGGATGTCCTATGATGCATGGTGCTATAGCCGATGCCAAAAATATGGAACTGCTGCTTATCGGGCTTTTGCGGCAATGTTCTTCCCTTTTACCGGTTCATCCAACGATTTATATTGCTGTACCAAGCGACATTTCCGCAGTGGAAAAGCGGGCGTATTACAATGTTCTGAGCGGTAATATAAAAGCAAAAAAAATCTGTCTGGTTGACAAAGGGGTCGCAGATGCCATTGGCATTGGACTCCCCATCGATGTTCCAATTGGAAACATGATCGTAAATATCGGCGCTGATACAACGGATATCTCTGTATTGACCGGCGGGCAGATTCTGCTCAGCAAAATGCTCCAGTTCGGAGGCCGGAAACTGGATGAAGATATCAGTACCATGGTACGGCGTATGTTCCAGCTGAACATCGGTATGCGTACGGCAGATAAACTGAAAAATGCCCTGGCTTATATCATTGATGGGCCGGCTGCTTCCCTTGAAGTATATGGTATCAGTACGGTGTCCGGATTGCCTAAAAGCGCTGTGATACCGTCTCTTTCTGTAAGCGTCTGTATCATGGAAACCATCGACAATATTGTCCAGAACATAAAAAGTACACTGAACCGCATTCCCCCCCAGTTTCTGGCTGATATCCGGAAAAATGGCATTTATTTAAGCGGCGGTGTCTCCGGAATACCGAATCTGGCTGAATATATGAGAAGGGAACTGGAAGTCCCCATATATCTAGTCAGAGAACCTGTTACCAGTACACTTCGCGGACTTCTGGCAATTATGAACCACAAAGAACTAGAAGCGTGTACGTATTCTTTAAAAGATCTAACAGGAAATACCATATAAAGAGGAATCGTTATGAAGAAAAAGAATTCGATAAAAAGCAAAGTAATATTACTTGTCCTTTCTGCTGTGTGCGGTGTAATGATCGTACTGTCTTTCACGGTAGATATGAGCAGCGGACCGCTGAAGCAGGTAGGTGAATTTATCATTACACCTCTGCAGAGCGGTATTAACCAGGTTGGTACCTGGATCGCAGGAAAAGGAGATTATTTCCAGAACTCTGCCGACCTGGTTACCGAAAATACATCCCTTCAGAAAAAAGTAGATGATTTGACCATTGAAAATACCCGCCTCATTCAAGACCAGGAAGAACTGAACCGTTTAAGAGATCTCTACGAACTGGACCACCAGTATGAAGACTATGAAAAAGAAGGCGCCAGAGTAATCGCAAAACAAAGCGGCAACTGGTTCCATATGTTTACCATCGACAAGGGCAGCAATGACGGATTTGCGGTAGATATGAATGTCCTGGCTGGCGGAGGTCTGGCCGGAATCATAACGGAAGTAGGTCCTAACTGGTCTACCGTCCGGTCTATTATAGACGATTACAGCAATGTAAGCGCAATGGTTTCCCCAACGAATGAACAGTGTATCATTGCCGGTGACCTCCGACTGATCGACGAAGACAAAATAAATCTGATTAAATTAACGGATACTGACAACAAAGTCAGCGTTGGAGATAAAGTAGTGACATCTAACGTCAGCAGCAAATTTTTGCCCGGCATTTTAATCGGTTATATCAGTGAGATCAATAACGATTCAAACCATCTGACTAAATCCGGATTTATTTCTCCGGCTGTTGATTTTAAAGATATCCAGGAAGTACTGGTAATCAAAACTTTAAAGCAGCAGATTGAAACGAAAGAGACAGAACCCAAGCAGACGGAAGCCAAAGGGCTGGACGAAACCGGTGACAGTGAAACCGAAACATCCTCTGAGACAGAGACACAGTCCACCGAAGCACCGAAGACAGCTGAGTAACATACAGATAGGAGATAAGATATGAAAAGCAAGGTGATACTTTTTTTTGTGCTGTTAATATGTGTTATTTTACAATGCACATTACTGCCGGCACTTTCTATCGCTTCTATTACACCAAATTTACTGATTATTGTAACCGTATCCTTTGGGCTGATGAGAGGTAAACGTTCCGGACTGTGGATTGGTTTTGTCTGCGGCCTTATGGCAGATCTTTTCTTTGGCGAAACGATGGGCTTCCGTGCCATTATCTATATGTACATCGGTTATCTGAACGGATACTGTTACCACATATTTTACGATGACGATATCAAAATGCCGGTTGTTTTAACCGCAGCCAGTGATCTGGCATATGGAATCCTTTTTTACGGCTTCCAGTTCCTGCTCCGGGGAAGAGTTGACTTCTTCTTCTACCTGAGGCGGATCATTATGCCCGAAGTCATCTATACCATTGTATTGACATTTCTGTGCTACCGTATATTATTATTTATCAACCGTAAACTGGAGAAGTCAGAACAGAGGAGTGTAAATAGTTTTGTTTAAATATGTAAAAGATACCATTTCAAAAGCAGCAAAGTCCCGTATGGTAATACTGGTCGTTGTATTCCTGATACTTGCATTTATTCTGGTATACCGGCTGTTCACCCTGCAGATTGTAGAAGGTGAAAGTTACCTGAACGACTTTACCATGCAAATTGAAAAAGAGAGAACTTTAAAAAGTACCCGTGGAATTATCACAGACCGAAACGGAAAATTACTGGCTTATAACAAGCTTGCCCATTCGGTTACTTTTGAAGATACCGGTGCTTACGATAATCTTACCCGACATGAAAAAAATCTGGCATTAAATGGCAGTATGTATGGTATATTGAAGATTCTTGAAAAAAATGGAGATAAAGTAACGGATAATTTTGGAATTATCCTGAACAGTGCCGGTGAATATCAATTTGTCTCCAGTGGCACATCCCTGCTTCGATTCAAAGCAGATATCTATGGACAGGCTTATATTGAAGACCTGACGGAAGCGCAGACCAATGCATCTGCTTCCCAGATGATGGATGACCTCTGTGCAGAGAAGGGATATGGGGTACTTTCCAAAGAAAATACAAAAGAAGAACTCGCTAAATATGGTCTTCCGGACACGTTAACAAAAGAGGAAACTCTCAGCATTGTTACAATGAGAAGTAAAATAGCTGCAAACAGCTTCCAGAAATATTTAGCTGCAACCCTGGCTACCAATATCAGTGACTCATCCATGTCTACCATTATGGAAAGCAAAGATATCTATCCCGGGGTGGATGTGGTAGATGATACGATTCGTGTCTATGACAACAGCATCTATTTTGCACCGATCATCGGTTACACCGGACAAATCTCATCCGAAGAACTGAATGAGTTAAATAAAGACAGCGAGGTATATAACCAAAATGACATCGTTGGTAAAATCGGACTGGAACAGGTCTATGAAGACCAGCTTCAGGGATTAAAGGGTTCTGAAAGAGTATATGTAAACAACCTTGGAAAGATTCTTAAAAAAGATAACCGTGTGGAACCCCAAGCCGGCAATAACATTCAACTGACACTTGATACCGATTACCAGATTGCTGCATACCGGATTTTGGAGCAGTATATAGCCGGTATTGTCTATAGTATGCTGATCGACGCCAAAGAAGTGAATATCGAAGATTATGCTACCACAGATGATATTCGTATTCCGGTCTATGATGTATATTACGCACTGTTTGAAAACAACGTGCTGGACGTAAACCACATTTCATCAGCAGAAGCCAGTACGACAGAAAAGAGGGTATACCAGCAATTTTCAAATGAACAGTCCAATGTTTTTGCATCGATTAAATCAGAGCTCACAGCGGATTCACCTGCGGCATATAAAGATCTGGGTAAAGATATGCAGGCCTATATGACATATGTAGTGAATAATATGCTGATGGAAGGAACCGGGATACTGCAAAAAGATGCTATTGATAAATCCGATGAAACTTATCTGGCATGGACAAATGACGGAAGCATCAGCTTGCAAGAGTTTTTGACTTATGCAATTTCCAAAAACTGGGTTGATATTTCCAAAATTCCGGTAGACACGGAATACTTGGATTCCAGAGAAGTATACAGTGCATTATCTGACTATATTGCACAATATTTATCCACGGATACGCATTTCAGCAAAAAAATATATCGCTATATGATAGAATCCGATACGTTAAGTGCTACAGATGTCTGCCTGATGCTCTTTGATCAGGGCGTCATTAAGATGAACGAGGAAGATTATAACTCTCTTGCATCGGGAAGCCTGACTGCATTTGACTTTGTACAAGCAAAAATATACAGTCTGGAACTTACCCCCGCACAGTTAGCGCTGGATCCATGTTCCGGCTCTCTGGTAATAAATGATCCAAATACGGGAGAAGTACTTGCCTGTGTGACTTATCCGAGTTATGATAATAACAGGCTGGCAAATGATATGGATTCCGAGTATTATGCAAAACTGGCAACTGACTTATCCAGCCCGTTTTATAATAAGGCAACCCAGGAAATTACAGCTCCCGGTTCTACCTATAAGATGGTTACGGCTGCAGCCGGTGTTTCAGAAGGTGTTATTGGTATTTATGATACAATAAATTGTACAGGAAAGTTTGATTTAGTAGAACCTCCAATTAGATGTTGGATTTCACCAGGTGCTCATGGACCAGAAAGTTTATCTAGTGCAATAAAAGATTCCTGTAACTTTTATTTTAACTCGATTGGCTATATGCTAGGTGACGTTGGTGCAGAAGACGGCAAAGCAGTAGATGAAGTCGGTATTGAAAAACTCGCTAAATATGCAGAAATGTTCGGTTTCGATGCCCCAACAGGAATTGAGATCGGAGAAACCGATCCGCATATTTCCGACAATGGTATGGCACCATCTGCTATGGGTCAGGGTACTAATGCCTTTACGACTTCACAGCTCTCCAGATATGTGGCAACAATCGCAAATGGAGGAACCTGTTACGATCTGACCTTACTGGATAAGATATCCGATTCCGATAACCGGGTACTGGAAGAAAAGAAACCAAAAGTTCATAACAACGTAGAGTTAGATTCTGAGCTCTGGAGTGCAATTCACACCGGTATGAACGAGATGGTAAAATCAAATAATATTTTAAAGAATATTAAAACAGATATGGCAGGTAAAACCGGTACGGCACAGGAAACAGGCGTACCCAGCCATGCTCTCTTCGTAGGGTATGCACCATACGATAACCCGGAAATTGCCATCGCTGTACGAATTACCAATGGTTATAGCTCTACCAATGCAGCGTCTGTTGCAGGGGATATGGTAAACTATATATTTAAGAACAAAGAAGCAGATGAAATTATACCTGGACATGCCATTCAGGTAGATGCAAACACGCAGAGATTCGACTAACATCAATCCGGCGGGCAGCGTATATAAGAATTTCCATTACCCTGCCTGATTTGGACAGTATCCCGGACTTTAAAAGATACTGTACGATGTCAGAGCATGCCTGGAAATAGTGCCATCAGACGCAGTTATCAGGCACTAGCATCCATAATTCGGACATGCTCTGGGGGTTGAAAGAAAATTGAGAAATGAAAGGACGCCACGCTGTGCTTCTTTCAACCTATTTTATTTGTGGCAGCATTGCAGGCAAGCCTGCAATATGCGATGGGTATCACTATGAATCAAAGTTCCGTCATTATTAAAAGCAATAAGTATGGTCTTATTGTAATACTGGATGATAAACTTCCCTTTGATGAATTGCTTCAGGCAGTCGCAGATAAATTCCAGGAATCAACAAATTTTTTCCAGGATGCTAAAATGGCGATCACTTTCCGGGGGAGAGTACTTACGAAACAGCAGGAGAAAGATATGGTTTCCGCCATTGTAAATAATTCAAGGATCCATATCCTATGTGTGGTAGACGAAAGAAAAGATGATGAAGAGTACTATAAGAATGCCGTCACTACTGCTATGGAAGAGTTGGACAGGCGTGACGGACAGTTCTATAAAGGCACACTCCGGGCAGGACAGGTACTGGAGGCAGAGACAAGCATCATTATCCTTGGGGATGTCAATCCCGGAGGAATCGTTACTTCCAAAGGCAATATTGTCGTACTTGGATCCTGCCGGGGCAATGTATATGCAGGCGCCAGCGGCAATCGGGAATGCTTTGTCGCCGCACTTGTGATGAAGCCAAACCAGATTCGCATTGCCGATAAAATAGCGCGAAGCGCAATCACAAAAAAAGTGGATACCGGGGAATATGCCATCGATCCTAAGATAGCTTACATAAAAGATGATCACATCTTTGTTAAAAACATATCTCAGGATGCATTAAATGACATCTCCCTTTAACAGCAGATTGAAATCAAATACCCTGTGGTTTTGAAGGGTACAGAAAGCTAAACAGCGAATCAAAACACACCAGATAACGAAAATAAATAGTGTTATTTTGGAGGATATAGCATGAGTGAAGTAATTGTAATAACGTCCGGAAAGGGCGGCGTTGGTAAGACAACCGCTACAGCCAACATCGGAACAGGGTTGGCGAAATTAAATAAAAAAGTCGTATTGGTCGACACCGATATCGGTCTTCGTAATCTGGATGTTGTCATGGGACTGGAGAACCGGATAGTCTACAATCTTGTGGATGTAGTAGAAGGAAACTGCCGTTTAAAACAGGCACTGATAAAAGACAAACGGTATCCCAACCTGTATTTGCTGCCATCAGCTCAGACTCGGGATAAATCTGCAGTCACTCCGGAACAGATGGTAAAACTCACAGAAGATCTGAAAGAACATTTTGATTATATCCTGCTGGATTGTCCGGCCGGAATTGAACAGGGCTTTCGTAACGCCATTGCAGGCGCTGACAGAGCCATCGTCGTAACCACACCGGAAGTATCCGCCATTCGGGATGCTGACCGCATTATCGGGCTTCTGGAAGCTGCCGATATCAGAGACATCGATTTATTAATAAATCGTCTGAGAATGGACATGATTAAAAGAGGAGATATGATGTCGGTAGAAGATGTAATCGATATCCTCGCGGTGAATCTGATCGGAGCCATTTTAGACGAAGAAAGCATTGTGATCGCCACCAATCAGGGAGAACCGCTGGCTGGTAACGATACACGTGCAGGACAAGAATTTTTAAGTATCAGCCGTCGCATTACCGGGGAAACTGTTCCTATGACGGATCTAACGAAGACAACCACGTTCTTTTCAAGATTTTCCAATATTTTCAAGAAAAACTGAGAGGAGCCGGCATGATAAATTTCCATGGATTTCGAAAAACATGTTCAAAAGATGTAGCCAGAGACCGGCTTAAGCTTCTGTTAACCAGTGAGCGGCTGGATTGTTCTGCTGAAAATATGGCACTGATGAAAAAAGACCTGATAAGGGTAATACAAAAATACATGGACATTGATGAAGAAAGCATGGATATACATATTGACGTGATAAATGAGATAGAACAGGGTGCAGGGAATGTTAAAACAATACAAATTAAAGGATTATAAATTTAGATTAGTTATATGGGTAACGGCACTGTCCATTCTGGGCATAATGGTAGTTGGAAGCGCACAGGAGGATTTAATGTCCAAGCAGGTTCTGGGTCTGATTCTTGGACTAGTGTGTATGGTCATCATTTCCTTAATCGACTATACCTGGATTATGAATTTTTACTGGATCGCCTATATCGGCGGTGTTATATTAATGGCACTGCTTCCAGTACTGGGCAAAGAGGTAAACGGAGCGCAGCGATGGATTGTAATCGGAGGACTTCAGTTCCAGCCTTCTGATATTGTAAAAATTATATTAATCATATTTTTTGCCAAATTCCTTTCTAAATATGAGGAAAAACTGAATAGCCCCAAAATTATATTTCCGGCATTGGTACTGCTGGCAATCCCATGGTATCTGATCTACCGCCAGCCAAATCTGTCAACGAGTATTCTGGTTGTTTTAATTTTTTCTACAATGATGTTCGTTGCGGGGTTGAGTTATAAAATCATTGGTGGTATTATAGTAGTAGCTGTTCCTGCAGCAGTGCTGTTTTTCAGCATTATACTACAGCCGAACCAGACGTTGCTTCAGGGCTATCAGGCCGGACGTATTCTGGCATGGTTAAAACCGGAAGAGTATCCTGAACTGGCATACCAGCAGATGAATTCCGTTATTGCCATTGGTTCAGGCCAGCTATATGGAAAAGGGCTGGATACCAATCTTGTTTCATCCGTAAAAAACGGAAACTTTATCGCAGAGCCCCAGACAGACTTTATCTTTGCCGTTGCAGGAGAAGAATTAGGCTTTCTGGGATGTTGTATCATAATCATTCTGGAACTTTTGATTGCGGTAGAATGTATTCGTATCGGTAAAAAAGCAAGGGATTTAGCCGGAACCTTAGTGTGCTGTGGTATGGGGGCACTCATATTCTTACAGACATTCATCAATATCTGTGTAACAACGAGAATATTGCCA
>NZ_JAWYAJ010000051.1:0-6609 GCF_034124845.1 Robinsoniella sp. | reverse complement strand
CATTTACTGCGCATACCGTGAGAAAGTGATTCAGGAGTGCAAAAATCCCATCGCGTAAGCGATTATAAATGGATTTTTGCAGTAACAGGGCAGCTTGTCTGAACTGTTACAAATTCACAAAAAAATAGGGATGCTGCTACACCCCTCTCTTAGATTTTATATCTGTAATCTCCATTCAAGATCACCATGAGCTAATCCAAGAATTAAAGATTCCGCAGTTGCAATATTGGTTGCAATTGGGATATTATATTTATCACAACATTTTGATATTGTGTAAATATCCGGCTCCTTAGGATCTACCATCGCCGGGTTGTAGAAAAAGATTACCATATC
Source organism: Robinsoniella sp. (assembly GCF_034124845.1). Classification (NCBI taxonomy): domain Bacteria; kingdom Bacillati; phylum Bacillota; class Clostridia; order Lachnospirales; family Lachnospiraceae; genus Robinsoniella; species Robinsoniella sp. Next base: position 6,276 of record NZ_JAWYAJ010000051.1, on the reverse strand, counting down.
CAGGCCATTTCTCTCAAGCATCTCTGTAAACTGCTTATCTCCTCCCACACTTCCAGGGAGAAATTTGTGAACGCGGAGATTTGTTACATCTTCCACACGGCGTCCCGTAATTCCTGTCGCATAAATTTCATGTTTGCTAAGTATATGCTTATATGCAAGACAAAAATCTTCAATTAAACTTTTTTTAGTGTTATGTGCAATAATACCGATATTCATCTAACCATCCTTTTTTCTCTTCTTTCTACCGATTATAACATATAAATAGGGAAAATGGAAAATGTTTTTTTGATTTTATCTAAATTTGTAAAAAATTGAAAAAATTTCCAGTTTAGAATTTCAATTAATTCATATACTAGGAAGGCAATAACAAATTGCAAATAAAAAAAAACAGACAGAAAAAAAGGAGGGGTTATGATGTCAAACAGATCATCTAACACAGCAGCAGTACCAGAAGCAAAAGGAGCTTTAGACCGTTTCAAATTTGAGGTAGCTAACGAATTAGGAGTTCCGTTAACAGATGGTTACAATGGTAACTTAACTTCCAAACAGAATGGTAGCGTTGGTGGCTATATGGTTAAGAAAATGATCGAAGCTCAGGAAAGACAGATGTCCGGCGGAGCAAGCATGCCAGCAGGTAACATGTCTGCAGGTAACATGTCTGCAGGAAGCACTTCTCAGTTCTAATCTCAAAAACGAATTCTTTCGTATTTGACAAAAGAAAGGGCCCAGATAATTTTATCTGGGCTTCTTTTTTGTTTGCTAATAACTTAATTTCTGATATTAACTGTATCACTGTTATTAACTTTCTTTTTGCTTTTATCTATAAGTACACATTACCGGTCACATCGCCGTTGATTACAAAATATGCCGCATTCTCTTCCGGTTTTAAGTATACGTCTATGGATTTAATATCCGCAGCTTTGTTTTTCAAAACCTTCGTCCAATGTTCCTTTGCCTGTTTCGTAATATCTTCTACATTGATTTCTTTTCCAAGATACTGTAAAAAGATCGTTTCTTTTACAACTGCTTTGTTCGCCGGAGCTTTTTTTGCTGCTGGCTTTTTCTCAACCGGTGCTTTTTCAGCTGCAGGTTTCGCTGCTGGCTTTGCCGCTGTTTTCGCTGCTTTCGTTTTTGCTGTAGATTTCGCTGCCGGAGCCTTCTCCGCTGTTTTCTCTTCTGTTGCTTCTGTTACTTCCGTAACTTTTTCTTCTGCTGCTTTTGCAGCAGGTTCTGCCTTCCTGACTGCTCTCTTTGATGGTGTTTTTGTTGCTTTAGTGGCTTCTGTCGTACCTGCTGCTGTCTCTTTTACGTTTGCTTTTACGGTTTTCATACATTTTCCTCCTCGCAAAACACTTCCATGCATATATATCATTTACATAAAGCATAATATACCATTTTTTCAAAAATAGCAACTATTTCTTCTATAAATTGATACGGACAAAGCCTGAAAGCATGTACTCCCGGAGTTTTTTATCCAGATAAAAGTACTCCGGTTTTCCGGACAATTCTCCCTGATCCAGAATATTCTGGGCAGCCTCACTTGCCTTTTGCAGGATGGATGCATCCGTAAACACATCCCCGATTTTAAACTCCAGCAGACCGCTTTGGCGCACACCGAATACATCTCCCGGTCCCCGGAGTTTTAAATCCTCACTGGCGATAAAAAAGCCATCGTTGGATTTATTCAGAATTTCCAAACGCTCTTTTACTTTTTTGCTGTCTGACGCCCGCACCATGATACAGTAAGACTGGTATTGTCCCCGTCCTACTCTTCCACGGAGCTGGTGAAGCTGTGCCAGACCGAAGCGCTCTGCATTTTCTATCATCATTACAGTGGCATTTGGTACATTTACACCAACCTCCACCACGGTAGTGGAAACCAGTACATCAATTTCATGATTTAAAAAACGTTCCATAATGCTGTTCTTTTCTTTTGGTTTCATCTTCCCATGAAGATATTCAATCTGAATATTTCCATCCAGCGCTGCTCTCAGCCGGTCGGTATACTCAATGACATTTTCAGCCTCGATGGTCTCGCTTTCTTCAACCATAGGACAGATGATGTAAGCCTGGCGCCCTGCTTGAACTTCATTTTGAATAAAAGCATATGCTTTTGGGCGGTACCTGGTATCCACCACACAGTTTTTAATTGGCAGACGGTTAGCCGGAAGTTCGTCAATCACGGAGACATCCAAATCTCCGTACAGAATTACAGCCAATGTCCGGGGAATCGGCGTAGCACTCATAACCAGCACATGGGGCATTTCACCCTTTTCGGAAAGCGCCTCCCTCTGGCGTACACCAAACCTGTGCTGTTCATCGGTAATCACCAGCGCCAGATTTTTGTAATTCACTTTTTCCTGAATGAGAGCATGTGTACCAATGATGATATCTGCCAGCCCGGTTTCTATTTTATCATATGCCGTCCTTTTTTCTTTTGCCGTCATGGATCCGGTTAAAAGCACCGGCTTAAAATCTAGCTGCTGTTCCTTTAGAAGTCCTGAAATGGATTCAAAATGCTGTACCGCCAATACCTCCGTAGGTACCATTAAGGAGCCTTGATATCCATTCTCGGCTGTCATAATCAATGCCAGAATAGCAAGTATGGTTTTCCCGGAACCAACATCACCCTGGACCAGCCTTGCCATTACTTTGGGACTTAACAAATCTTTTTCAATTTCTTTCCATACCTTTGCCTGTGCCCCGGTTAAGGAGAATTTCAGGTTCCCGATGATCTGATCCGTCAGCGGTGTTTTCTGCATATGAAAACTGTGGTACAAATCTTCTGTGCTGTCTTTCAAACGGCGAAGCGCCAGGATAAACAGAAAAAACTCATCGAATACCAGCCGGTTTCTGGCAAGCATCACATCGTGCATATCTTTTGGAAAGTGTATCTGCTCTATGGCATAGTGAAATTCAGCCAGATGATATTCTTTTCTGATATCTTCCGGCAGATAATCATGATATTCTTCCAGAAGTGGAATTGCCTGACGCACCGCTTTGGTTATCATATTATTGGTAAGTCCGGGTACTAAGGTATAGACCGGCTGCATCACATGGAGCATTTCCTGGTATTGATCTACACGAAAAACAGCAGGTTGTTCCATTAACAACTGCTGTTCTTTGCGTGAAATCTTCCCACGGAATATATATTTACTTCCCCTTTTCAATGTGTTTTTTAGATAGGGCATATTGAACCAGGTCAGGCGGATCATGCCGCCGCTGTCATCCCTTATAACGGTATTGGTGATCTGCAGCCGCCTGACTCTTTTCACGTCCAGCGTCTGCACAACCGTACCATAAACTGCTGCAGACACATCATCGTCCGAGATCTCAGATACCTGCACGATGTTATCGTAGGTATCATAATTTCTGGGGTAATAATTCAGCAGATCATCGATTGTCTGTATCCCTGCTTTCTGGAATACCAGAACCGTCTTTTCACCAATTCCTTTTAATTCCTGAATGGATGATTCCATATTCATCATAGTTCACCTGTTACTCTACGGAAATCACGTAATAATAGATTGGCTGGCCTCCGGAATAAACTTCTACATCACAGTCCGGATATTCTCTGCGGAATTTATCCCCAAGTTCGTTTGCCGCCTCTTCTGTTACTTCTTCTCCATAATAGATGCTGATTAACTCAGAATCATCATCCATCATCAATTCTACCGTCTCATTTGCCACTGCTTCCAGTTTTTCTCCAACCGCCAGAATAGAATGATCACCAATTCCCATAATATTGCCTTCTTTGATATCTTTGTCATCAATATGAGTATCGCGAACTGCATAGGTAATCTGTCCAGTTTTAACATGCTGAATCTCTTCTACCATGGCTGCTTCGTTTTCTTCCGGCGTTTTCTCCGGGATATAATTAATGATTGCCGTAATTCCCTGTGGCACAGTTTTAGTAGGAATAACAATAATTTTCTTATCTTTTGTCAACAGCTTTGCCTGGTTTGCGGCAAGAATAATATTTTTATTGTTTGGAAGGATATAAATGGTCTCTGCATTCACTTTTTCAATTGCATTTAACATATCTTCCGTACTTGGATTCATAGTCTGTCCGCCTTCGATGAGGTAATCCACACCAAGCCCTTTAAATATTTCCCCTATTCCTTCTCCGATGGAAACAGAGATAAAGCCAGCTTCTTTTGGCGGCACATCCGAAACTGCCTGTGCTTTTACCTGATCTTCTGCCTGCTGCTGCAGCGCAAGCTTTTCTGCATCTTTGATCAGTTTCTCCTGATGTTCTTCCCTCATATTATCAATTTTCATGCGGGATAACTCACCATAAGTCAGTGCACGGGAAATTGCCTTTCCAGGGTCATTGGTATGTACATGAACCTTGACAATCTCCTCATCAGCTACAACGACAATGGAATCACCAATGGATTCCAGGAATCCCTTAAATTCCATTTCCTGTTTATCCGACAATTCACTTTTGGTCATAATAATAAATTCTGTACAATATCCAAACTTAATATCCGCTTCTGCCTGAGGGGTAATCTTCGTTACACTTCCCTGTGCAGACGCTCCCTCAATGGTATAATCGATTTCTTTGCCAAGGAATCCGTCATAAGCTCCTTTTAGAACCTGCACCAGTCCCTGTCCGCCGGAATCTACCACCCCGGCTTCTTTTAATACCGGAAGCATCTCCGGTGTCTGTGACAGAACATACTCCGCATGCTCAATCACTTCTTTTAGAAACTGCTCCATACTGACATCTGTCTCCGCAAGCTCTGCAGCCTTTTGTGCAGCGCCTTTGGCTACCGTAAGAATCGTCCCTTCCTTGGGTTTCATAACGGCTTTATAAGCGGTCTCCACCGCTTTTTGGAATGCACCCGCCAAAATCTGGATATCAATTTCTTCGTGCATTTTAATCCCTTTAGTAAAGCCACGAAACAGCTGTGACAGAATAACGCCCGAATTTCCTCTCGCTCCCCTTAAAGAACCGGATGAAATCGCTTTCGCCAACACCTCCATGTCAGGATCGGTAAGTGCCGCCACCTCTTTTGCCGCAGACATAATCGTCAATGTCATATTCGTTCCTGTATCTCCGTCGGGAACAGGGAATACATTTAATTCATTGATCCATTCTTTCTTAGACTCCAGATTTTTAGCACCCGCCAGAAACATCTTCGCACACAGACTGGCATTTATCGTATTTGTTACCACAACAAGTTCCTCCTTAATCAATCGATCTTACGCCTTCAACGTAAACATTTATTTTTTCAATCTCCATGCCGGTAAACTCTTCTACCTTATATTTTACATTACTGAGTAAATTATCCGCAACGGCTGAAATGCTTACGCCATATGCCACAATCACATGAAAATCCAATGATATTTTATTTTCTTCCACCCGTACGTTAATCCCATGCTTCAGGCTTTCTTTTCTTAAGAGCTTTACCAAACCATCTTTCATATTAACAGCAGCCATACCAACGATACCAAAACATTCAACGGCAACACTGCCTGCATAAGTAGCGATTACATCAGTATCAATCAAGATAGAACCCAGATCTGTATCCATGCGTCCCTTCATATCGTTACCTCCAACTTTTAAATTATAATATCTCTGCGTACATTATACCCTCTTTTCACACAAAATGAAATATTAATTTTAATTTTTAACAATTTATTTCATAATTTTTTATTTTTCACTTGCAAAATATGGTGCCATCTGATAGAATAACTAGTGTTGTGAGTCTATATCCAGTACAGGCTTGCGCAAATAATGAAGCGATACACCAGATATTCTTTCTAGAAATACCAAAGTGTATTATTTGATTATTTGTGGAATGCTGTGCAAGAGTGAAGACGAATATTAAAGTCAAGGAGGTGCTTATTCATGGCTAAATGTGCTATTTGTGAAAAGGGTGCTCATTTCGGAAACAATGTGAGTCATTCTCATAGAAGATCGAACAAAATGTGGAAATCTAACATCAAATCAGTTAAAGTAAAAGTTAACGGAGCTGCTAAGAAGATGTATGTATGTACTTCTTGCTTAAGATCCGGTAAAGTTGAAAGAGCTTAGTTAGAGGAACCTCTCACCATTGGTTGAGAGGTTTTTTTGCAGAAAACGACTTCCCACACACCAGCTCGTATAGCGTTGCTTAAATTGCTATGTTACAGGGATTTACGCAACGCTGTACGAGAGCCAGTCCCAATGCTGAAAATCGGCATTGGGACTGGCTTATTTTAATCTATTCGCTTTACAGATTTGCTTCACCGTTTTGATAAATTTCGTGCTGTCAGTCAGTATTAAGC
>NZ_JAWYAJ010000050.1:0-3430 GCF_034124845.1 Robinsoniella sp. | reverse complement strand
GTCTGCGCTGCACTGGTATTTTCATACCTTGCAAGCCTGGTATTTAAACCCCATATGAAAGAATAGCCGGACATGGGAAAACCAGCCGGGAGGCAGAAGCATGATACAAACCTTCATATGAGGTTGCATGATGCGTCTGCATCCCGGCTGGTTTTATATCTGTCCATAATTTACTTTCATTGCCCAGCGTGATATAATATACACCGTGCAGTCCGCATTTTTTACAAATCAATAAGAATATGGATCAGCTAATAATCAGATTTTGGATAAGGAGGAAAGCAATATGGCAAATATTATTGGAAGCCCAAGCCGTTATATACAAGGAAAAGGCGAATTAAAAAATCTCTGCGGCCATGGAGAAAAATATGGAAAGAACCTGTTTGTATTAACCAGTGAATCCGGTAGAAAACGGGTAGAACCTGTTATAAACCAAGGGATGAAAGATACTTCTTCGGCAGTTACCTATGAAATATTTGGCGGAGAATGCAGCAAGACTGAGATTAACAGGATTATTGATGTATGCCGGGAAAAAAACGGAGAAGTGATCGTTGGGATCGGCGGAGGAAAAACTCATGATACAGCAAAGGCAGTAGCATATTATATGAATAAACCGGTTATCATTGTACCAACCATAGCATCTACGGATGCTCCCTGCAGCGCGCTGTCCGTAATCTATACGGAGGAAGGGGTATTTGAAGAATATCTGTTCCTTCCATCCAGCCCGAATATGGTTCTGGTGGATACGGATATTGTAAGCAAGGCGCCAGCAAGGCTTTTAACTGCCGGTATGGGAGATGCACTGGCTACTTATTTTGAAGCCAGAGCCTGCCAGAAATCTAATGCTTCCAACTGCGTGGGAGGAAAGTCCACAAAAGCAGCTATGGCGTTGGCAGAGCTTTGCTATGACACCTTATTGGAAAATGGATTGTCGGCAGCGTTGGCTGTAAAAGAAAAAGTATGTACAAAAGCGGTAGAGAATATAATAGAAGCAAATACTTACCTGTCCGGAATTGGTTTTGAAAGCGGCGGTCTGGCAGGAGCACATGCAATCCACAACGGGCTCACAGCCATTGAAGAGACCCATTCCCTTTATCATGGAGAAAAGGTGGCGTTTGGCACCCTGGTTCAGTTGGTATTGGAAGATGCGGATTCAGATGAAATCGATACAGTAATTGGTTTCTGTGAAGAGGTGGGCCTGCCGGTTACGCTCGAAGGCCTTGGCATTAAGGAAGTAATTCCGGAACAGATCATGGAAGCTGCAAAGCTCGCATGCGCACCGGGTGAAACCATACACAACATGCCGTTTGAAGTTACCCCGGAGGATGTATATGCAGCCATCATGGGAGCAGATGCAATGGGAAGATACATGACCTGTGCTGAATAACAAAAGATTTAGGAATAGTTAAATGAGAAATAAGAATAAAGAAAGATGAATGTCCCAGGCGGCATCCATCTTTTTTTATGGCATAAATTACCCTGGACAAATACCAAAACTTCACACAAAACACAAAAAAGTATGATAAGATGACATTGATTCTTTAAACTATAATAAGAGGTGTAATATGAAAGAGATACTTGTCATTGAAGATGAAGCAGACATACAGGAACTGTTAACGGCATTTTTAGAGGATTCCGGGTATAAGGTCACGGTAGCAGGTGACGGAGTTGCGGGAATTACCAGCTTCCATAGCCGTCCCTTTGATCTGGTGCTGCTGGATATTATGCTGCCCAAAATTGACGGCTATGGCGTATGTGAAGTGATTCGTCAGGAATCTTCCGTTCCGATTGTAATGCTGACGGCTTTGGACAGCGAAGAAAACCAGGTAAAAGGCTATGATCTGAGGGTAGATGACTATATTACCAAACCGTTTTCTATGCAGATCCTGATCCGTAAGATCCAAGCAGTACTTCGGCGGACTTCTCCTGTACAGGAGACAAATCAGCTGGTTTACCGGAATCTGGTGCTGGACTTGGACGGATATAAAGTATTTATTGACGGTGAAAATATTGAGTTAACACAGCGGGAATATGAACTTTTGCGGGAGCTGCTACTAAATCAGGGAAAAGTACTGACTAGGCAGGCGCTGTTGAACGGACTCTGGAAATATGACTTTTATGGAGATGAGCGGGTTGTAGATACCCATATAAAAAATTTACGCAAGAAACTGGATGTAGATTATATTGAGACAATCAGAGGGGTGGGATATCGGATTGATAAGACGAATTAGAGGAAGCCTGACACTTAAAATATTTCTCATAACCAGCCTGATTCTGATCTGTGTTTGTGGTGTAACATATGGTTTTATCGCTTATTTTATGCCCCAGACCTATACTTATGGAATCAGCGAGGATATGGATAAAAAAATGGATGCTCTTGTGGCGGATTTAGAGAATACGAAATTTGAGGACAGCGGTCCGCTATTTGATGATTTCATTGTAAATAATACAGTTGACCTGCAATTATTGGATTCCAGCGGTAAAGTAATCCAGCGTCCGGGCAGCGTGCAGTCAGGATTTGTAGAAAGTATTGGAAACCAGGCGATGCTGTCCATTACTTTAAATGAAGTTGATCAGACTTCGGCTGGCAAGGCCAGTAGTATTGCTGTGGGAACCACGCATGCATTCGATGAAGACAGTCAGGCATCGAATACCGTGGGTGCAATTGAGGTAGACGACATAAGCGCTGTAAAAAAGGATACATTCCTCACATATTCCAACGCTCTTGCAGCAAGTACAAACATCAATGGTTTGTTAGAAGCACCCATGAACATATCAGTTATGACTTCGCGTTCCAGCGTGGATTATGGTATGCAAAAACCGGTTACTTTTTCCGGATCGGATCAGGAATATGAACTGTACGTCTTAGGGGCATACCGGTTTGTAAATCAGGCGGTAGAAGCGATGAATAAAATTTTGCCTTGGCTTATGGTTGTCATTGTATTTATATCTACGTTAACTGCTTATTTATATTCCAGGTATATAACAAGACCGGTAGTACGACTTAGTAAAATTTCAAAGAAGATGTCTGGCCTGGAGTTTAACTGGATCTGTGATGAAAAACGCAATGATGAGATCGGGGTGCTGTCCTCAAGCCTGAATGAACTGTCCCAGAAGTTATCTACCGCATTAAGCGAACTGAAAAGTGCCAATGAATCTCTGCAGAAAGATATTGAAACAGAACGTAAACTGGAACAGAAAAGGCTTGAATTCTTCTCAGCGGTATCCCATGAACTGAAGACGCCGATCACCGTCATGAAAGGGCAGCTGGAAGGAATGATGTATCAGGTTGGGATCTATAAAAACAGGGATAAATATCTCGCCAGATCCTATTCTGTTGCCTGCACAATGGAAGATATGGTGCAGGAGATTCTGACGGTATCCAGGATGGAAGCATCCGGTTTTATGCCACAGATGGAAGAATTTGACCTGG
>NZ_JAWYAJ010000049.1:9353-22145 GCF_034124845.1 Robinsoniella sp. | reverse complement strand
TTGTGTATTTTTATTATTTACCGCTTTTTTCCTTTTTCTTTATTTTTCTGATTCGTCAATTTCAACAGTTTATTAACCTGTTTTTTTCATTGACAAGAAGAGTCATTTCGGTATATTATGGATTTGAAGTAAAATTTGCGCAAATATTTTGTATGGTCACTATTCATCAGGTACTCTTCGTGGGAACACAATCAAAGGTCCCGCGGAAGTCAAAGCCCCCGCTACAAGCAACCGGGCATCAAATTGCGCAGCGAGCTGCGGGGTATTTGACCCTCGCGGCAGTCGCTAAGTGGACACGCCAGCGTGTCCGTTTGGCTCGTTGCTCGCGGAAATAAACACCTTATAAAGAAAGGATGATTGCTATGAAATTAGGATTTGTTACTGCTATATTAGATCATGAAGATTTTAAAGAAGTAGTAGATACAGCTGCTTCCATTGGATATGAATGCCTGGAAGTTGCCTGCTGGCCTGTGGAAAAAGCATCCAGACGCTATGCCGGCGTAACACATATTGATATCGAACATCTAAATGAAAAGAAAATCCAGGAAATTAAGGATTATTGCTGTGAAAAAAACGTGGAAATCTCCGCTCTGGCTTATTATCCCAATACGCTTACGGAAGATCAGGAAAAAAGAAACTACTATATTGAACATTTAAAAAACATGATTTGTGCTGCACCGAAACTTGGTGTACCTATGATTACAACGTTTATCGGAAGAATGCAGACAAAGACGATAGAAGAAAATCTGATTGAATTTCAAAAGGTATGGACGCCAATTATAGAACTTGCAGAAAAACATAACGTAAAAATTGCGATTGAAAACTGCCCCATGCTGTTTGGCCCGGATGAGTGGCCGGGCGGACAGAATCTCATGACTACTCCTGCAATCTGGCGAAAAGCATTTTCCCTGATACCCAGCAGCCATTTTGGGCTTAACTACGATCCCTCACACTTTATCTGGCAGGGCATTGATTATCTGCGGCCGCTTTATGAATTCCGGGAGAAAATTTTTCATGTACATTATAAAGATATTAAAATCTATCCGGATAAATTAAAAGATGCCGGTATTATGGCATATCCACTGGATTATATGTCACCAAAGCTACCGGGTCTTGGCGATGTGGACTGGGGAAAATATGTGTCCGCACTGACCGACATCGGATATGACGGCTGTTCCTGCATCGAAATTGAAGACAAGGCTTTCGAAGGAACAAAGGAAAAAATCATCGATTCCCTGAAACTCAGTTACCGCTATATGCGTCAGTTCATCATTTAAGGAGGACTATCTATGAAAACATTAAATATCGGATTAATCGGAGCCGGCTTTATGGCAAAAGCCCACTCTATCGCTTATGCAGGAATGCCTATGTTCTTCTGGCCTGCTCCTGCCATCCCGGTCAAAAAAATAATAGCAGACATCAATGAAACAGCTGCCAGAGAAGCGGCAGAAAAATTTGCATTTGCATCCTATACCACCGACTGGCACGATATTATCAATGACCCGGATATTGATGTGGTGGACATCTGCACACCCAACAATGAACATGCTGAAATTGCAATCGCTGCTGCCAGATCAGGAAAACATATTCTGTGTGAAAAACCCCTGTCACTGACCACCAGCCAGGCAAAAGAGATGTACCTGGCAGCTAAAAATAATCATGTAAAAACTATGGTCGCCTTTAATTACCGCAGAACTCCTGCCGTACAGCTGGCTAAAAAATACATAGATGAAGGGGCAATTGGTAAAATTCTGGATTTTCGGGGCACCTACCTGCAGGACTGGTCAGCTGATCCCGATTCCCCCCTTTCCTGGCGGTTTCAAAAAGACATCTGCGGCAGCGGTGCCTTAGGTGATATCGGTACCCATGTTGTTGATATGCTCCGGTTTCTCGTCGGTGAATTTACCAGCGTGAATGCCCGGACTGCCACATACATCCCTGACCGTCCGGTGCAATCCGGCCTGTCCGACAGCCTGGGCAATACAAAAGGAGGTGCAGGCAGCATCCGTCAGGCGGTGGATGTAGATGACCAGTGCTGCTTTATGGCAGAGTGCGCCAACGGTGCATTCGGTACAATCGAAGCCACCAGAAACGCCTGGGGACGAAATAATTATATTACCTTTGAAATTCACGGCACCCAAGGCTCTATCTGTTTTAATTATGAACGAAGGGATGAACTTCAGGTGTGCTTTGCCAAAGACGGGGATGACAGACGAGGGTTCCGTACTGTTTACACGGGTCCCAGCCACCCCTACGGCGAAGGGCTGTGGCCAATTCCGGCACTTGGTATCGGTTATACCGAGACAAAGATCATAGAATGTTATGATTTTTGCAAAGCTATCGTGCAGGATCAGGAAGTCAGCCCCAATTTCCGGGATGGCTATGCCATTGAACTGATCTCGGATGCTATATTGGAATCCGCTAAGACAAGGGTATGGACGAAGGTGAAAGAGGTATAAAAGATAGGATGGAAGGCCACCCAGTGGTATGTTCCTCCCCGGTAAACAGTTTTATGATTACAACTGTCTGCCTGGATGGGCGCATATCACTGGATACTTCCATCCTTTTTTATATCTGAAATGTCAGACATCCCATCTTCTTAATAGCTTTTTTAAATTTTGCGCAAATTACTCATGCAATCCTCCACTCCCTTTTCTATACTGTCTGATATACCAATTGAAAAGGAGATATTGTTATGAGTATTTTGTTATCGGCAAACGAAATTACAAAGATATACCACAAAAACCAGCGTCCGGGACTGGATCACGTTTCATTCCAGGTAGAATCCGGAGAATTTATCGGTATTATGGGGGCTTCGGGGTCCGGGAAAACCACACTGTTAAATGTACTTTCTACTATTGATGCACCAACAAGCGGCGAGATTAGCATACAGGGTATTCCGGTAAACAGTTTATCGGACCGCAAGGCCGCCGATTTCCGCCGGGATCATCTGGGCTTTATTTTTCAGGAATATTTCCTGTTAGACAGCCTTACCATCCGGGAAAATATAGCAGTTCCCCTGACACTAAAAAAAATGTCCCCAGAAGTTATTGAAAATAACGTCCTCAGGCTTGCCAGACGGTTTGGCATTGCTTCCCAGCTCGATAAATATCCCGGTGAGCTTTCCGGCGGGCAGAAGCAGCGCGCCGCAGCCGCCAGAGCTGTGATCAAAAATCCCAGTATCTTATTTGCCGATGAACCAACCGGCGCCTTAGACTCCAGTTCCGCTGCGGAACTTCTGTCTACCCTGTACGAAACAAACAAAGATTTAGAAACAACCATCCTAATGGTAACCCATGATGCATATGCTGCCAGTTATGCAAAAAGAATTCTCTTTTTTAAAGACGGACGCATTATAAAAACCCTTCTGAATCATGACACCAGCCGACACGCCTTCTATGAGATCCTCATGGAAGAAACCGCCCGTTTAAATCATGCATGACAGGAGGATCTTATGAATATTATTTTGATAGCTATGAAAAACCTGAAGAAGAACTTTTCTTTTTACACTCTTTATCTCATATCCGTTTCCTTTGTAATCACAATATTTTTTGCCTTTACTTCATTTTCTATGAATGACGTAATGCTGGAAAAAATCTCTTCTGATGGAAGGGTGGAAATGATGTGCCGTACAGTTTCAGTTTTCCTTATGGCATTTGTTATCTTCTATATGACCTACTCCAATCGTTTTTTTCTGCGCCGCAGGACAAAAGAACTTGGCATCTATGTACTGTTGGGATACCGAAAGTCAGCCATTCTGCGTCTGTTAGCTCTGGAGAACTTTTTTATATGTATGGTTTCTCTCATTATTGGCACTATATTTGGCGCATTCCTGCACCAAGGAGTCGTCACCTTAATTACAGCACTTTTACGACTGCCTTCATTAGAGGGAAAGATGATTCTGTTTCACGGCGGAGCAATTGCCAAAACCATAATCTTTGTCGTTGCAGTGATGTCTGCAATGTTTCTTTCAAATACAAAAGTGGTCTGGCAGACTTCACTTATGAATCTGATACGTCTGGAAAAACGTGCAGAAAGAAATATGAAAACCCGGATTTTCCCTGCCATCGCGGGACTTTTAATGATTTTGTCCGGATATTTGCTGGCACTAAATATATTGCAGGGAAAAGATTCTCTGTGGATTACCGCCGGATTTACCCCCATTGGAATGGGAACCCTTCTGCTTGTTGTATTGGGAACCATATTTTTTATCAATTCCTTTCTGCCCTGCCTGATGATGATCAGAAAACGCAGCAAACGCTTCTATTCGGATGTCAGGATTATAACCATTCCAAATTTTATTTACCGAATCCGCAGTAATGCCAGAACAATGATTATGCTCACCTTGTTTTCCGCCGCTACCCTGACCATAACCGGGGTGATGGGTCTTACATTATACTATCCCATCGCTGCTGTTTCCCGCATTGCACCTTCGGAGATTGAATTTCGGGTAGAAAATGAGGCGCAAATCCGGGAAACGGTAAAGGTACTTGAAGAGAAGTCTATCCAGATAACAGCATCATCTGACCAGGTCAACCGGAATGCCGCAGACACTCCTCACATTACATTTACCCTCACAGATATTTTAAAAATAACCTCTGATGCACAAGTTCTTCCTCCGGAATATGGAATTGGCAGCGCAAAAGGAGATGCAGACAACGAGAAGCTTACCAGACTGCCTGGATTTGAATGTATTTCCGCATCCTCATACAAACAGTTAATGACAGCCCAGGGAAGGGCAGATTCTTTAAATGGGCTGCTCCCCCTGTCAGAAACAGCATGCATCCTGGTTAAGTACGAACCCAATCCGGATGGTTATGATGAAACCGGCAGCATTTATCCGCTGATGACCAAAAAGGGGCTTCTGAATCTGAAAGTCAAATGTACCACACTGGACAATCCGGTTTCTTTTGCCAACAGCGTCTGCACTTTAATTATCAGCGACGAAGCTTATCAACAGCTCGCTGACATGGAGTATCCCAGAACTACGGTATTAAGCCTCAATGGTTCCGTTTTAAAAAACAACGAGTCTCTCTATACTGCAATGGAAAAAATCACGGATAGCAGCCCGTATCTTCAGAGTAATTCCCATCGGATCCATACACTGCTCACTCTGAACAGTTCTACTTTTCTTCTGATCGGATTTCTGGTTGTATTATTTTTCATTGCTACCGGAAGCATTTTATACTTTAATAATGTCTCAGCAATAACCGATTCCAGAGAAGATTTTGACATTTTAATGAAAATGGGGTACAGCAGCAAAAAAATTAAGATAATTATCAGAAATCAGTTGTTCACTTTTTATGGCATCCCTTTTATAATTGGATTAACAGACAGTTTGTTTGCCCTGCTTGTTTATAAGTGTGGATTGATGCAGAACTTATTGGGAAATTCACTGATTCAGTATTTTCCCGTTGCCGCCTCTGTAGGCTTGACGGCTGTTATATATCTGGTTTATTATATGATCACCAAGAGAGCATGCTATCGGATTATTTTTAACAGCTCCGGGACGTGATTTAAAATTGCTTCCTGTTAACTGTGCGCTCCGGTTTGGGTGCATCATGCATCCCAGAGTGTGTTTTAAAATAATGACTGAAAATAAAAATGGAGATATTAAGAATGAAACCAAGAAAAATCAAATTGCTGTTTTTGGCAAATCACCTGATTACGATGTTATATATTGCATACATTACCGGTCCTGGCAGATTATCTGATTCCACGGGCTTTATTCCTTATCTGATTTCCACCCTGATACTGCTCGATATCTCCTATATCATTACTTGTAACTTAAAAAATAACAAGATGCTGAATCTGTTCAGCGGATTGCTGGCTCTGAATTGCTGGTATATTGTGTTTACGCTGGATACCTCCCCTGCAGGCACAGTAGCGCTGAGCGCTTTGGGTCCTGTGATCCTCTGCGCTTCAGCAAGGTTTACTCTGGTATTTTTCTTTCAGGATACCGGATATCAATTTAAGCGGTTTACCGGGATATTGATGGTTTTGTCGTGTATTGGTTCCATTATCGGACTTTTTATCTCTCCAAGGGTCTTCGCCTGCATGTACGGAATCCAGTTTCTCGTCACCGTTTTCAGCTTTTTCCTAATCTTGATCCGGCATCATAAGAGAATGGGGTTCGTCTGGAAAAGTGAGCGTAAATACATTTTAACCTCTTTTTTCCTGATTTTCGGGGGCTTTGCCCTATACTGCATCCTGATGTCTAAAGTTCCTGGACATCTTGAAAATTTTGGTGTTTACCTGGTTGTACTGCTTTTCTTTTTTAACATTCATGCCATATCCTTTAAAAAGTCCAGGAGTACGCCCTTATCATCTGTATTTCATAAAAAACAGGCATGGATTATGTTCCTGTTTTTTGCCGTTGCCGTAGTTCTGATATCCTATTTACTGAAGTTTAGTTTCCGGGGATATTTTCTTATTATTAATCTGTTCATCTGGCTGGTATTCCTGTGTAATATTATGCTGGAGCAGAATTTCCGCAGACAGAAATTTTCTTTCCTCCTATCCGGTTCTTATAATAAAGTGCTGGAACAGATTCGGCGGGAAGAGCAGTTAAAAGCAGATTTCTCCAACTATCTACATGATGAAATTCTGCAGGATGTCTTATCCCTGAAGAATCTGATGAGTAAATCAGAAGATCCCAAGGTACAGAAACTGATCTTAAATACCCTTGACGATCTAAACGGAAATATCCGCAGACAAATGCGGGACTATCATCCGGTGATCGTAAAATCTTTGACTTTAAAGGAAAATTATCAAAATCTCATTGAAGAAACAGGCAGATCTTTTCCCTACCGTACCATTATTACTACCTTTTCATGCCCGGACGATTTATTTTTGGTTGAACCTTACCACCTGATTATATACCGTTTTATAAAGGAGCTGACTACCAATGTGTATAAGCACTCCAAAGGGAACTATATGTGGGTAACGCTGTCTCAGGAAAAAGGCAATATCCAGCTGTGCGTCAAAGATAACGGCACTTCCTGTGCAGATACTATCTTGCTTTCACCCACATCCGATCACAAAGGGATTTCTTCCATTCAGGAACAGACACTGTCCCTGTCCGGCGAAATGAAGATTCAGGATAACACTCCCCGGGGCATTTCGGTTCAGATCACCATGCCGATGAAAGGAGAACATTCTTATGAAAATTTTGTTAGTCGATGACCATATGCTATTTGCCAAAAGCCTTGAAATCGCCCTGGAAGGCCATTCCTTAATCGAATCCTTAACTTCCATCCAGGATACCGGCAATATTTTGGAAGATATTTGCCGGCTGAACCCGGATATCATCCTTATGGATATTAATCTGAACCAACGCAATAACGAAGACGGTTTATCCCTTTCCAGGCGGATCTTAAAAGAATTTCCTCAGCAGAAGCTGGTGATGCTCTCCGGATATGATCTGCCTGTCTACCGCAGGGAATCCTGTAAAATAGGTGCAAGAGGATTTATCAGCAAAACTGTTTCCCCGGAAGAACTTCTGCATATCCTTTCGTTCATTGCTAATGGACATACCTATTTCCCAAATACCGATTCTTTTATGGAGGAACTGACCCTCAGCGAAAAAGAGGTGCTTCAGATGCTGGCAGAAGGTTGGAAACGAAAAGAGATTGCAAACCGTCTTTTTTTAAGTGAACGTACTGTTTCCAATCATTTGCAGCATGTATTTGATAAATTACAGGTCTCCTCTTCCGTAGAGGCGGTGGCAAAGGGGCTGCAGCTGGGTTATATTCCACCTGTATGAAACAATTCCGGTTGTGCTGCTACAACTTTCCCCCACTATTATTACGAAAATGCAGCGGCGTCAATCCCATTTTCTGTTTGAATTGCCTGGAGAAAAATATGCTGCTCTGGTACCCGCATAACTCTGCAATTTCACTCATGGATTTATTGCTGTACTTTAAAAGCTCTCCGGCCTTTTTAAGCCGTAAATCGATCAGGTAATTTTTAAGGCTCATGCCCGTGGATGCCGTCAATATACGATTCACCGTGCTCTTATGGCAGGCAAATACCCTGGATAATTCCTGATGGGTGACTCCAGCCTGCATATGCTCTACAATATAATCCAGGATCTGTACTTTGATCTGGTCCTGATCCAATCCTCCTGTAACCTGATTCTGAAGCAGTTTCATGACCAGGGAACCCAAAAGCCCGCTGCAAATCTGACTGGAATACATGCGCCCGATCTGATACTCTTTTACCATTTGCTGTATGGTATCTGTTAAAAATCCATTTTTCAATATATTGGTCTTGTGAGGAAGACCAGCCAGTGCAGCTCTGTTCTGGGCAGACTGGTCCTGGAGCGTAAACTCGATACCGGATAGCAAAAAGGGATCTTCTAGGTCCGCCAGAATGGTATTTCCCAATCCCGGAGGCACATAAAACAAATCCCCCATAATTGCAGGATAAGTCTTATTTCCTATCATATACCGCCCTTTCCCTCTGTGGACATAAAGCATATAGTGGTAGTCAAACACCCTGCGGGATGTTTCAAACCCAAGGTCACACTGATATAGATTAATCACATTCATTTTCAGCTTCATTTCATCCCTCCTCCAATTATATAATATGAGTCGTTTCTTTCATTTTCTGGTTTTTTACTGCATTGTAACTGATTCAATTCTATTATATCATAACTTTATAAAAAGAAATACAAAGGAGCGTGCTTATGTATAGCATTCAAAAAGGAAAAGAAACCATGACCGCTAAAGAGAGAGTAAAAAGTACCTTTCTCTACGAAAAGACAGACCGGGTTACAATTGGGTACGATGCAAATCCGGCAGTTCATGAGAGACTGAAAAAAGCCCTGGGTATTGACGGATTCTCTGACGAAACTCTCCTGCAGATCTTGGGGGTAGACTACCGACCTGTCCAGGCACCTTATACCGGTCCGGAGTTATTCTCGGTTCCGGCGAAGAGACGGGTTGATCAGCTGGAGGGAAGCATTATGCGCTGGGTGGCGCATGAAACCGGTGGATATTGGGACTTTTGCGATTTTCCGTTAAAAGACGCCTGCGAGGAAGCATTTGAAAAGTTTCCGGTACCGGACCCGGACTGCTTTGATTATCAGGCAGCCAGTGATCTGGCAAAATCTTACGACAATCAGTTCGCACTTTTTACGGGACATGCCGGCATGCCGGATATCATCAACTCCAATGGACGCATTATGGGCGTAGAGGATATCCTCTGCCATCTGCTGGAAAAGGACGAAGCCGCCATGTCACTGATCTTAAGACGTGCAGAATTTCAATTAAAAATGCTGGATCGATTGCTCCATGCCTGTAAAGGGCAGATTGATTTTCTCTGGCTGGGAGAAGATCTGGGTACACAGATCGGGCCCATGATCAGCCTGGAGCTTTACCGGGAAGTATTAAAACCCATCCACAAGCAATTTGCTGACCTGGCTGACTCCTATCACATTCCATCTCTGATTCATACCTGCGGATCTTCCAGCTGGGTTTATGAAGATTTTATTGAAATCGGAATCAAAGGGGTGGACACCTTGCAGCCGGAAGCCGTTCATATGTCACCTAAATATTTAAAGGAACATTTTGGAGGCAGGCTTAATTTCCGGGGATGTATCTCCACAGCCGGACCTCTCGCCTATGGTTCCTGCCGGGATGTAACCGATGTCTGCAAAGAAACCCTGGATATCATGATGGAATGCAGGGGATATCACTTTGCACCAACCCATGCCATTCAGGATAATACGCCTGTTGAAAATATCATTGCCATGTACCAGGCTGCACATGATTATGGGTATTATAAATAAAAATAAGGCAGCATAGAGCCGCCTTATTTTTATGAATTTTCACACAAGTGTATTTAAATATCTTGATAGTAGGATTCACAGTTGTCAGAAAGTAATTTTAAACAGGCACTAATCCGTTATCATCATCATGATGTCTTCGATAGATTTTCCGCTTTCCTGGATCATATCATAGAGATACCCCAGCGCTTCTTCTCTCTTCTTTCCTTCCAGTTCTTTTCTTTTACTTAAGAGATCATCCAGTTTTGCCTGCACTTTTTCAATTTGTCCATCCAGAATTTCAATTTGTTCATCAATTGATTTTTTTTGTCCTCTTGCCATCGTATTATCCTCCTCAAATTCACTAATTTATACTATATGAATATATTAGTTCTAAATGAGGTATTTGTCTAGTATTTTTACTGAAAATTTGGACAAATTTATCGCCTTTTCTATTATTCCGAGTCAATAATATCTAATTCTACAAAATATTCCATATTTCCTATTGCACGGGCAATATTTTCTTTGGCCGTTTTTGTGAAGGATTCTTTACTGTCATAGGGCTGAACGGTATTTTCTCACTGGTGATGGGTTTATTCCCTGCATATCCAGCGAACAGCAGGATTGAATCAATCGAATGGCGGTTACCAGGGCAGCTATTATTCTGCCCCACAGATCACGCCGTACATAATGCGCCAGTTCATGCGTCAAATCAAGGTCGTTTCCAGTTCACTGTAGTGCTTCTCCAGTACCAGCAGATCTTCCTGAAAACGAACTTCTGCAAAAAAGAATCAACCGATTCGATGACCTGTCCACTCATCTCCAACGCCTGATCCTTTTTAATCGTTATCAGATTTTCTGTCAATATCAGAAACAAAACAATACCGGATATGATCGTAATCAGCGCATATACCAGAAATAATTTGTAAAGTTTACACATTGTACAAATCTCCGGCTTATTCTTTTCCTATTATTGTTTTTATTTATAAAAACTCTTTCAATTTCTCTACATTTTTTTCCTCAAAATCAAGAAGCTTTTTCATCAGTGTAACAATATCTTTTTCTGCATCATGCTCATACTTTTTGATGCTCTTAATTGCATCAATAATGCCCATGTTACTGCCTGTCAGCATCATTTCTGCAATATGGCTGTTTGATTTGTCCGTCAATGTCTTCACATTAATCATGACATTGGATGTCATTTTCTGAAAAGCGCTGATATCTTTTTCATTGTATCCGTTCTCATTCAGCATTGCCTTCGCCTTTTCATTAAAATCCCGGTATCCTTTTAACTGATTCTCAATCTGCTTGCGGAAAGCATCGCTCTCCACAATATCAAGCAGCTGATTTAACGTATCTACGCCCATTCCTGAGTTCTGGTAAACAAAATTTAATAACTCTGCATTTGCATTCATAAATATTCCATCTGCCTTTCCGTTCTATTATTCCAGGCGGAAATCTGCCTGTCCTGCAATACCTATGATTACCAGATCAACCAGAAATATACGTTATCTGAGACACGTTGATGAAGAACAGATCTTAAATACCCTATTAGTCGATTTTAATTTTAAATACAACCGGTTTGGTGCTCTGTACGGAATTCACATGTATATGCAGTCCTTCTTCATCCCGTACCCATTCCGGCTTTTCATCAAATCCCAGTACATCCACATCTAAAACAATTCCATGGAAATTTGCCTGTCTGGAAGCATCCTGGACTCCCAGGGATTTCAAGTTATAATTACCATCCGGACTGCATTTTAATGCTGTTGCATAGAGGTAACTGCCATTTACCGTGTAGCGGATATCTTCATGGGTAAAGTTCTTCTTAATACCATCTGAAAACTGCCCTTCCACAATTTCCGTAGGACCTTCCCCATATTTCCGCCATACGCTGGTTTCATAAATCGCTTCTCCATTCACCTGAAGCCATTCACCAATCTCCAGTAGAATTTTCGTATCCTCCTCTGAAAACGTTCCATCTGCTTTGGGGCCTACATTTAAAAGCAGGCATCCGTTTTTACTTACAATATCTACCAAGTCGCAAATCAGATCTTCTGCAGGGCGGAACTCATTATTTTCTGTATAGCACCAGGAATTCAAAGCAATTGCGGTGTCTGTCTGCCAGAAATAAGGCTTCATATCCGCGAACTGTCCTCTCTCAATATCTACTACCGCACTGCCGAACATATATGCATCATGTTTATAGTTTAGCGCAACTTGTTCTCCCCACTGTGCCGCTCTATTATAATAATAGGCAGCCAGCTTTTTCAAATAAGGCTTCGCAGAGTGATGCTGGATCCACCAGTCAAAATATAGAATCTTCGGACGATACCGATCAATAATTTCACAAGTGCGGCAAAGCCAGTCCTGTAAGAATTCTTCGGTAGGTTCCGGTTTACTGTATAGATCCTGATGTCCCATCTCCGGCATTGCAGGCCAGTAAAAATCGCCCCGTTCCATAGGTTCTTTGATATCACTGTCAAAGTCTTTCCCGTGTCCCATGAAAAACCAGTGCTCGATCCGGTGGGAAGAAGCCCCTGTTTCCATATTTCTCTCCTTGAATGCATGGTCCAGCTCACCCAGCACATCTCTGCAGGGTCCCATTTCATAAGCATTCCAATGAGAAATCCTACTCTTATACATCTGGAATCCATCGTGATGTTCGGCAACCGGAACCACATACTTGGCACCGGCTTTTTGAAATAAGTCTGCCCACGCATCAGGATCAAACTTCGGCGCTTCAAACATGGGTATAAAATCTTTATAGCCAAATTTATCATGGGTCCCATAAGTCTTCACATGATGGTTGAATTCCGGACTCCCCTGGATATACATATTTCTGGGATACCATTCACTTCCAAATGCGGGAACACTATAAACACCCCAGTGAATAAATATTCCAAACTTTGCCTTGCGGTACCAATCCGGCACCTGATAGTGCTGCAGGGAATCCCAGCTGTCTGTAAAAGGTCCCTTAGCAATCACGCTGTCAATTTCTTCTAAGTATGGTTTTAAATCGT
>NZ_JAWYAJ010000049.1:0-9343 GCF_034124845.1 Robinsoniella sp. | reverse complement strand
ACATCGTATCCTCCTTATTTACAAATGAAGACAACATTTGTTTTTTGTTTTGATAACTTTATTATAATAATTTCGGATTTATTTAACAGAGAATTGGACGGCGTGTTTGCGTTTATAATGGCGCTATTTTACAATATGTTTACAACGCACAATTTCAGGTTACAAATATAATATGAACACTTAAAGTATCGCATGACTAATTACAAAATTTTGAAATCTATAATATTATATCTGTTCTTATGATCCCATTTGTATTAAAATAGACTTATTGCAACAAATAAAGGCTTTTGCCGCAGTAAGGAGGCTCTTAAATGGGAGATGTCAATATCTATTTTTCCATTAGTAATACCCAATTTCATGTTCTTTCTCTCACTTCCGGGCCCATGCCCTATATGCCTATGCATGCCCATAGCAGTGACAGCTATGAGCTTCACTTTATTACCCAGGGAAGCGGACTGGTTCATATCGATACGGATACCTATCCGCTGGCTGAAGGTGATTTTTATCTGACTGGTCCCGGTGTTTCCCATGAACAGATACCGGATACCAGTGATATCATGCATGAAATTGGAATCTACTATACCGTAAGTCAAAAATCTATTCCCGAAAAAGATCCTCTGATTCAGACACTAATCCGGCAGAACTTCTGGTTTGGGAAGCTATCCCCCGTTCCCAGGGACGCAATGCACAGGCTTTTAGAAGAGGAACAGCAGAAGTCTGCGGGAAGTCAGCTCCTTCTTCCGCATCTTGCCGCAGAATTCTTAATTCACCTTGCAAGGGAATACTCCCCTTGCTATACACCCCACTCTGAGAGGCATGATATACCGCCGGAAGAAAAAAAAGTATCTGATGATAGAACGGGCATTTCTCTCTTATTATGCAGATATCACCCCAGAGTCACTTGCTGATATGGTGGGTCTGAGCATACGGCAGCTGCAGCGCTTAATAAAAGAACATTATCATACAACTTTTCAGGAACTTAGAATGAGGGCAAAGTTAAATGCTGCCTGTATTCTGCTTCGCAATACCGCAGATTCCACCGCTTTCATTGCTGAAAAAGTGGGGTTCTCTTCGGCTGAGTATTTCTGCAATTGTTTTAAGAAAGAATTTCATATGACTACTTCCCAATATCGGCGTACTGGCAAAACCCCCATTAGATAAAATGAAGGTTTTTTCCGGATAATCATCGTTCATAAAATGTTCCCGGAAACTTCCGGTGTTCTTCTGCATATTGTAAAAGTACACCGGTTATTCTCCGGGTGATGAACGGAAAATGTGCCAAGGCACCAGGTCCTTGGAGTAGGATAAGACCCCCGCCTCAATGCGGAGGTCTTTTATACTGTAGTACTATATTTAGAATATTTTTCATAAAACATTTCTGCATCTTTCAGGCTCAGAGAAAAACGGTTCATTAATTTTGTCAGTATTTGCTCCTCTGTTTTCGGTTCTTCCAGATTGTCCAGGATAAAAGATCGTGGAACCACCGCCAAAGAACACCAGGAAAATAACACTGTTACCTAATATATTTGGCATATTGATTTTCAATATTTTTATTACTTTACAGCTTAGCATCAGAATGATATAATTATCAAAAATAAAACCACTGTTGAGCATGTGGTTTTTTATCGGAGGATATATGAAAAAAGCAATTTTGATTTGTACCTTAGCAGCCGTATTTACCACCTTTCTGTCTGGCTGCGGTTCTGACAAGCCCCCCAAAATCGGGGTATCTTTAGGCGTAGGCAGCGCCCCCAGATGGGCACAGGAAAAAGTATATATGGAAGAACGGGCAGAAGAGCTTGGTGCTGAAATTGAGGTAAATCTCAGTCCAAAATCAGAAGGTAATTCCCAAATGGAGGACTGCATTGCTCTGATCAACAGTGGTATAGATGTCCTCATTATGCGTCCGAAAGACACGGATGGTATAGAAGATGTCATTGAGTTAGCAAAGAAGAAAAATGTGAAAATCATCAATTACGCAGGCTTGGCTGATCAGCAGCCTATCGATCTGTTTGTAGGATATGACTGCACTCAGATTGGGCAGACGCTTGGACAATATCTCTCCGAGATGGTAACCAGCGGCAGCTATATCCTGTTGTCAGGACCACCTGAAGATAAATACGTTTCCAGTTATATCTATGATGGAGCCATGGAATATATTGACCCGATACGTGACGATATTGATATTATTCTGGATGCCAGTGTTCCTGGTTGGGATCCAGATGAGGCTAAAACTATGGTATACGATGCCATTTCCAAAAATAATAATAAAATAGATGCGATCTTGGCTCCCAACGACGGCATTGCGGGTGCCTGTGCCGAGGTTATCAAAGAACTTGGTATCACGTCTCCCGTGGTTATCACGGGTATGGACGCGCAGCTGGAAGCAGCACAGCGTATCGTTGCCGGAACACAATCCTGTACGATATTTATGAATGGAAGATTTCTGGCAAATACAGCGGTAGAAGAAGCATGTAAGATGGCCAAGGGAGAAAAGTTATCAATCAATTCTGAAATGGACAACGGCAGCGACAATCCGGTGCCCGCCAATTTAATCAACAAAAGCAATGTTGTTCCGGCAAACTTGATTTCAGGGCAGCTTGTCACAAAAGAGAACCTGGATAAAAAGTTAATTGACAGTAAATATTTCACACACGAAGAAGTTTATGGCAAAAAATGATCACACAAACGCCGTACTGTTGGTATAAATTCAACAGTACGGCGTTTTAGCATTTTATTTTCAAGTAATTTATGATTAGAGCGTTTTTTGCGTGAAATTTTTACTGTCAGCTCCTGCCTGCTGCATTACTTCCTTCAACCTCTTTATATAATACCGGTAATTTTCAAAAGAAGTAGACGGCGCCACCTGATGATCTGCTCCCGGCACATATCCACCCTGGCGGATAACAGGAAGTAACCGCTCAAATTCTCGGTCGATTGCTTCTTCCCCCTCGGCAATCACTAACTTATTGTATGCCCCAATAAATTTTATATCAGGAAATTCTTCTCTTACTTTCACGATATCCATTCCCGCATTCACATCCATTGGCAAAAATCCATCTACACCAGCTTTTCGGAAATTGGGAATTAATTGCCGGAAATCCCCATCTGTATCCACGAATACATTTTTCACTCCCTTTTTCTTCAAAAACGGAATTAATTTTTCATAATAAGAACCTACAAATTCATCAAACATGGCTGGTGATATCATAGGTCCGTTTGCTCCGCTCAAATCTTCCGGAAATAAAACTACTTCCGGTTTAATGATATCAAATATCTTATCAAAGTAATGTAAATATATTTCCAGGATAAAATCATTAATTTCGTGGAGTAGTTCCGGCATTTCATAATATGCTATTAGCTGTTCTTCCACACCAAGGAGTTCCCGGGGAGTCCAGAAAAATCCGGAAGCACGGAACCGGAGTGAATAATCACCTCTTTCATGACCCTCTTTATACTTGCCGTATGTACGCTGCAGATTTTCATCGGTACAATATTTTTCAAGCTCCTGCAAGGTATTCTCTTTTAACCGTTCCCACGTGTCCTCACCGTCCACTACAGGTTTCATCTCTTTTACCAGTGATCTGTTTTTATAATAGGCTCTCTGCCAGCCATCTTCATCTATTTTTAAAATAAACTCGGCATTCTCCTCCAAAATCTTTTCGTCAAATCCTTTAAACGGAATGCAAAATGACATTCTTTTTACTCCGTCATACCCCAGAAACTGCTCATATTCATAAACGTGTTCTGTCATTAAGTCATTAAAATATCTCATATAACGTTCCCTGGGCTTAGGATATAAATACGAAGAAGTGAATTTTTCCGGGAGTCCCTCATGCACCCACCGGTCTACACTTAAATCCCAGGGAAAAAAGGTTTCCGCAAACGCCCCGCCCTCTTCCATCTTTTCAAAATTCAGTGTTTTAAACATACGTTCCGCAGCCGTCATATTATTTTCTCCTTTTTCATTTCTGCGATCAGCAAGCCAAGCGGATATCTGGCAGCTGCCGCGAATTTCAGAACTCTCATTGCTCGTTGAAGGTTATCTGACTTTATAATAGAATATGCGCCGTCAAATTGCTTGTATATGAAGTAATGATTTGTGTAAAATAATGCCTTATCTTTTAAATTTCATTTATAACTATTGATTTTTCATGGTAATATACATATAATCTAATTATGAAAAGCGAAAATATACTAACCACAAATTATATACACAACTACACATCACTGCCCATCTTCTCAGAGGAGTATTCATTTGAGAATTCAGAACGGCTGGGTGAGCATTCCCATGAATTTGTTGAAATCGGCATCACTACCCAGGGCAGTGCCTTACACCATACTTCCCAAGGTGTTTTTCCACTGAAACGGGGCAGCATTTATTTTATTCCCATAGGCTCCGGCCATGCCATTTCTCAGGTAAAAAACTGGCATGTAAAAAATATCTATCTGCTGCCCAAATTACTGTTTCATGAATTATCATCAGAATCATTTCATTGTTCTACACTGCAGTATTTTTTATTAAAACATGGAAATTCTTCATCTGCTCCGTTTCATTTGGATCTGGAAGATAATAGTATGTCTATTATTGATGCTCTTTTTACTGCTTATTTTGGTAAAAAAATGATAGCAGGTGAACTATCCGATCTATATGAGTTCAACTGTCTCTTCAATATACTCCTGCTCTTATGCGATAACTTTTACCAGTCCCATGCTTTCCGGGAAGACGAGCTTGATGACCGGATCATTCAGATTACGGAATTGATTAACGATCATATCTATGAACAGAGCGGTGACATCATTTCACTGATTTCCAACGCCCTCATGCTTCACCCACAACAGATCAATCGTATAGTTAAAAAGATCAGCGGTTCCACATTAAGTAATTTTATTATTGAATGCAAGCTTGAAAAAAGCATCCGCCTGCTTCTGACGGATGCCTCTGTCACAGAAATCGCTCATACATTGGGATTCTATGACCATTCTCATTATAATAAATATTTTACCCGGTATATTGGAATTTCGCCCAGCGCGTATCGGAAGAAATCTCAGGTATTGTTAAAGCTGTAATTTATCTATATCATTTCACCCTGATTTGCCTTCTGCATTCCTGAGATAATTTCTATTACTTTTTCGTTATGATACTTCTCCAGGCATTTTGATAAAAAGTACTGGGCGGGACAATCAGCAAATTTACGCTAATCTATACTCCGAACATATTCATAACTAAACAAAATTGCATTCACCGTTATCTCTTCACAGGCATGAGGCGGATCATTTTCACTAAAACCATTGGGTCTCAGGTCAAAACATCCCAGGGAGCCAAACTTCCTGGTAAACAGTTCTGCATATTCATAGCAGATATGGGCAATTTCAGAATCAGATTTACCATTTAGATGGAAGTAAATTCCCATAAACATCAATGCTCCTTCCACCAAACCGCACTGTGCACGAAAACCGCCTGCACCATGTAAACCAATCGCTGCACTTAAGGTCTGGTCTTGAATCGTAACTGAAAAACAGTCAGCCAGACAGGTAAGTGCCGTTTTGGCACAGTTAATATCATCGTCCCAGTACCGTTTATGTACTTGCTGTGCAATATAATCCTTCATATTTTCTGCTCCTTTTTTCATAATCTAAGATTCTGTAAAAGAGATGTGACGGCATATTACAGAATCATATTCTAATGAACAATGAATTTCAATATATTGATTATATCCTGATTTAAAAATACTTTCAACGCCATCTGTTCTTGTTTTTCCACTGATGATATTCCCGGTATCGCCTTCGCCTGGGTATCACCACAAAAATCAGCAGTAATCCAATTAATAAAACGGTTCCCATATTTCCCTACCACTCCTTATTCTTTACAATTTTAACGGAAGCCGCTACGGAAATCCCTATCATTAATATAAGGTATATCAAAATAAAACAGGGAATCATCTGTTTGTTCTGACCAATAGCATCCAGGAATGCAAGATTTTTAAGGTTGACTTTTTCCAACACAAACATGGTAAGAAGAACCCCAACTACCGGTATATACATGAAGACCCTTCCTTTAATCGGACCAAATTTATAATATCCCGGAATCTGAAATGCAATATAGGTAATAAAAAGTATGCTTCCTACAAGGGCAGCAAAAAGCACCTCCGATAGTGATGTGGTTACTCCCAGTGAATTTAATATGAACGGCTGTACAATACTGGATACCAACAGAGAAAAAGCTCCCAGCAGGAACAGATGAAGGTATTTTCCGCATACCAGTTCTGCGGCAGTAACCGGCAAAGTTCCATAGAGGCGGTGCATATCATTTTTTTCCGCTACGGTAAAGGTGTAGATAGATGACATAGCCATTAAAAACATTGCAAAGGATATTCCGGTTATCAGGGAACGGTATACTAATACAAAAACAAAAGGAATACAAATTGTAACACAAATTGATTTTAAATAATAACGTATCAGCATAAAATCCAGTTTAGAAGCTTTAAAAATCTTATCCATATTAAAAATCTCCTTTATTCATAAATATTATGAGATCGTCAATGTCCGCCTGTCTGTTTTGTAAATGGGATACTTTTGACAAATGTTCTGCTTTGACCAGACCTTCAAAATGATCCCCTGACAATTTCGTACTTAAAAGCAGGGATTTAATATCCGGTGTCAAATGTCCTTTGACACCGGAAACAATCAGATACATTTCTGTAAGATCTTCTTTTTTTCCGGTGTAAAACAGTTTGCCGTTGTTGATAAAAGTAATGCTGTCTGCAATTTTATTCAGATCCGGTGTGATGTGTGTAGAAAAAAGCACACTGTGATTTTGATCCTCTGTAAAATCTATTAAGATATCCAGAAGTTCATCCCTGGATACAGGATCCAGACCGCTGGTGGGCTCATCCAGAATCAAAAGTTCCGCCTTGTGGGAAAAGGCGCAGGCTAACATAAGTTTCATCTGCATTCCCTTTGATAACTCTTTTACGCGTTTGTTTTTGCCAATGTTAAAGTCATTCAGATAACGGTAAAATATTTTGCTGTTCCAGTGTTTATAAAACATGCCCATGGACTTTTCCACATCCGGCATTTTCCACTCGTCTACAAAAAAGTGGGAATCAAAAACCACACCGATACGCTCTTTAAAAGCCTGCTCCTGCTTGATATGATCCATCCCCAATACAGAAACGGAACCTGTCTGGCATCTAAGTAAATTCAGGATTAATTTAATTGTTGTGGTTTTACCGGAACCGTTTTTCCCAATTAGCCCCATGACAGAACCGGTTGGAATGGAAAAGCTGATATTCTGTAATGTAAAATCTTCAAATGATTTTGACAAATTCTTTACGCACAATGCATCTTTCATTACATTGACCTCCTCATATAAACTGTTATTTTCTTGTTGACTTCTTGCTTTATTTTTGTGATGAAATCATACCTCAAAAATGCATGCTGTGCCAAAATGTCCGTAATCGGTATCTAAATGTCCATAAACGGTATCCGCTGCCACCTGCCACTGCATTTTAGAAATGCCGGCTCCTGATCTTTTATGATTTCGTTATAACAGAATGCAAAAAAAGCCTTACAATCGTAGGTAAGACTAGGTATATTTAGAGAAAATGATCCATTGACTATTCACCATAGTCATTTGGATTTTTTAAATTCAGATACATTTAATACTGCATAAAAACTCTGTCTGGAAGATATTGCGGGATCCATACATCTTTGTAAAAGCCAGTGCTGAAGACTCGTTAAAAAGCACATGCATGAATCCCTTTTTTATTTTTAATGGTTGTATACCTGGGAAATACCGAAGCAGGGTATAATTTTATCGAACTACTTCGATCTCTTTTGGTGCATCCACCTGCACATCTAGCGTCCCATCCGATCGCATTTTACAGAAAACAGATATGTCACCATATGGTGTCGGATATGTTCCGCTTGCCCAGCTTAGATCTCCCAAATTAGGTTTTACCGATACCTTTTTACATCCTGGTTCCAGTATTTGAATTCCCATCACATTTTCCATGATCCATGGAGTTACTCCAGAGGCCCATCCATGGCAGAGGCTGTGGCGGTAACCCACATAGCAGTATCTTCCGTAATTGCCATGTACATTGACTCGTGTTTCATCATCTGAGATATGATCGATTGGTGCAGCATTATCCAGCCAGTCTACGTCAAAATCCTCCCAGAAGGTGGTTGCCCCCAGGGATAACATTCCTCCCCAGTATTCACGGATACAATCCAGACATCCCCTTATGTCTCCCGCCATTGCGCGGGCTGTAAGAATATAATAACCCATAAACGTAGACATTCCTCTCGACCCGTCAACTTTTAAGAGCTGCTCATTAACTCTTACCGGATCTTTCAGTCCCGCCATAACCAAAAGTGCCGCTGCCTGTTTTGCATTCTTATAATCCACATTATATGACGCAAGTTTCTTCCTGTCCTCCTTGCACTGGCGAACCAGTTTTTCTTCCCCAAGGACTGTGAAAATATACTGTAATTTCTCTGTAACCAAAGCATGCAGTGCCTGCAGACCAGCATCTACAACTGACTGGTTCTGGTAAGATGGCCAGTCAACAAACCTCACTTCAGGTGTATTATCTTTGCCATTTTCGTCAATTCCATCAGACAGTTGTCGGTAAAGCCCTTTCAGGTATTCCCTTTGCGTTTCCAGATATGCCAGATCTCCGGTATAGATAAACCAGTCATGCTGTATGATTACCCACCACATGGAATAGGCTGGAAACCCGTTCATCCATCCCGGAAGAGGTGTTTCTTCCCTGACGAAGTCGAGACTTCTGGGAACGCTCTCATCATATCCAAATACGGTTTTTATAGTAGTTACCTCCGGATGCATATCTCCAACCCATACCAATCGGTCTCTTTTAATTCCATCCCATATGTAGTTCTGCATATTCAGATGTACAGTATATGCCCCCGTGTCCCAAATACGGTTCAATAAAGTATCACTACAGGTAAATTTACCTCTATACGGAATATCCTTATAAATTAATATTGACTTCACCGTCTTAATTTCCAGTTCTGCTTCATCCAATAAATCAATCCGCACAAAACGAAACCCGGTTTCTCCAATCTGGTTCATGCTCATATCCCGTACCTCTACAATCATATCCCGGTTTGCATGATCATTCGTAGCATTCGTCTTTCCACCTATTTCACTCATTGCTTCCATAGCAGACTCCCCAAATCGAACCCTCACCCGAACTCCTTGAGGCACACCTGTTTTCCACACCAGCAATGAGATTCCCCCCATGATTTCAACGCCAAAATCCAGAAGAATACCGGCACTTTCTCCTCTGTTCTTTAAGATACACGGTTTTATTGG
>NZ_JAWYAJ010000048.1:2797-18525 GCF_034124845.1 Robinsoniella sp. | reverse complement strand
GATCACCCATTTCAAAGGTTCAAACTCAGTACCTGTCGTGGAACAGGAACGTTTTGCCGGAAAGATAATGATTACACCGAACGGTGAAACGGTGATTGATTATGGACAGAACCTGGCAGGTTATGTGGAATTTACCGTGGATGCGAAGGAAGGCCAGACTCTCATCATGACCCATGGTGAATCGCTGGATGAAAATGGGAATTTTACAATTGAGAATTTTCAGGACCGTAAACGACATAAAGAAGGAGAGATAAAGCAGCGTGTGGAATTGATCTGTAGAAATGGCCGAAACCATTATAAATCTAAATTTACTATTTGGGGGTTCCGCTATGCGAAAATAGAAACCGATATAGATTTGGCCACAGCTACCTTTACTTCCATTGCCGTATATTCCAATATGGAGCAAACTGGGAGCTTCCAGTGCTCCAATGAAGATGTGAATCAGCTGGTGTGCAACAGCATCTGGAGTATGAAATCCAATTTTTGCGACATGCCAACCGATTGTCCAACCAGAGAGCGTGCAGCGTGGACAGGGGACATGGGAATCTTTATTGAAACAGGACTCTTTTTTGCTGATTGTTATCCGGTCGTGCGAAAATGGCTGAGTGAGTGCCGCTTGAATCAGTATGATGATGGAAAACTTGCGATTATCGCACCGCCAAATAACCCAATGAGTCAATACGCCGGAATGTTAGCCTCTTCGGTTGGCTGGGGTGATGCAAGCATAATTGTGCCATATACCTTGTATAAACGGTTTAATGATGTACGCATTTTGGAAGAAAATTATGAAATGATGCAAGGATGGTATGGATTTTTAGAGAACCGCGCAAAGCAGATCAATGAGCAAAACACGATTGAAAAAGAAAATCCCTATGCAATGTATACCATAGACTCGGGGGTTGACTTTGGCGAGTGGTGCGAGCCGGGTGTCTCGGCGATGGCAGCTATGTCGAAGCCGCAATATAAAGTGGCTACAGCATATTTTGCCCGTTCCGGCAGAATGCTGGCAGAAATTGCTGAGGTCCTTGGACGAAGCGAAGATGCCGCACATTACCGGGATACCGCAGAGAATGCTGCAAAGGCATTTCATTTTGTAGCGACTGATAACGGAAAGATCCATTCGGATCGCCAGGCAGAGTATGTACGCGCTATCGCGTTTGATTTACTGAGCGAGGAAGAAATCAAAGCGGCGGCAGCAGAATTAAATGGAAAAATCATAGAGAATGACTATCACCTAAATACCGGGTTTCTATCGACACCGTCGCTGTGCAGTGTATTGGCGGAGTATGGATATCAGGAAACGGCTTATCGTTTACTACTACAGGATACGATGCCGGGGTGGTTGTATGAAGTGAAAAAAGGTGCTACTTCCATTTGGGAAACCTGGGATGGCATCAATGAAAAAGGTGAAGTTAGTGCATCGCTGAATCACTATTCCTACGGTGCTGTTTGCGGGTGGCTGTTTGCCGGCGTGTGCGGTATTCAGGTGGAAAATGATAGAATAAAGATAGCTCCACAACCACATCAGCTACTGGGATATGCTAAAGCGGTTTATCAGTCTTCGATGGGGGAAATTGTCAGCGCATGGAAATATGAGCAGGATCAGTTTTTTTATGAAATCACGGTTCCAGCCAATGCAAAGGCAGAAGTATGTTTACCGGATGGCAGACATGAGTTCGTGACAACAGGCGTTCATCATTTTTAAAGGAAGGGAAAAAATTATGCGTAATACGATATTATTGGATAATGGCTGGCAGTTTGTAAAAACAGCTGCCAGTGCCTATGCAGCATGGGAGACTTCAGGAGAAGCAGTAACCCTCCCCCACACATGGAATGCCATAGATGGGCAGGATGGTGGTAATGATTATTATCGTGGACTCTGCTGGTATACGAGAAAATTGGACATAACCGAAGTGGCAGATGGACAGTCTTTGGCAGAATTAAAGAAGGAGAAGGAGATCTGGCTGGAATTCTGCGGTGCCGCGATGACGGCTGAAATATATCTGAATGGAGAAAAAAGGATAATTCACGAAGGTGGATATTCGACCTTTAGGGTAAATCTGACTGAATATCTGCAGGAAGAGAACCAGTTGACAGTTTCGGTTGATAATTCGGACAATGACCGGGTATATCCGCAAAAAGCCGACTTCACCTTTTATGGTGGTCTTTACCGGGAAGTGAACCTGTTGATTGTACCAAAAGCACATTTTGCCCTTGGCTATGCCGGCGGATCGGGCATCAAGATAACGCCGGAGGTAGTCGGAAAGGATGCAAAAGTAACCGCCGAAGCCTGGATAGAAGGTGTGGCAGAGAAGGTTACTTTTGTAATCGGTGACATGATACAGGATGCCCAAATCATAGACGGACACGCAGAGACGGTATTTACCATTGAAAATGTACATCTTTGGGATGGCATCAATGATCCATATCTGTACACCATGAAAGCGGATATTTGTCAGAATGATGAAGATGGTGACAGCATTACTACTAAATTTGGTTGTCGCACCATCAAATTTGACCCACAGGAAGGATTCTTCTTAAATGGTCGCAGCTACCCGCTGCGTGGAGTTTCACGTCATCAGGACCGTCTGGGGACGGGAAATGTCCTGACGAAAGAAATGCAGATAGAGGATCTGGAAATTATCCGGGAAATCGGTGCAAATACCATCCGTTTGGCGCATTATCAGCATAGTCAGTTTTTTTACGATCTGTGCGATGCTTGCGGTATGATTCTCTGGGCAGAGATTCCATACATCACCCAGCATATGCCAAACGGCAGGGTAAATACCTTAAGTCAGATGCGAGAGTTGGTGGTGCAAAATTATAATCACCCATCGATTGTCTGCTGGGGATTATCGAATGAAATTTCTGCAAGTGGCGGCGTAACCGATGATTTGATGGAAAACCACCGGTTATTAAATGATCTGTGCCATAGTCTGGACGCGACCCGGCCGACCACAATGGCCCATGCATTTATGCTGGAGACGGACAGTCCGCTATTAGAAATACCTGATATTGCCAGTTATAATCTGTACTTTGGCTGGTATCTGGGCGAGCTGGAACAAAACAACAGTTTCTTTGATGAGTATCATGCGACTTACCCAAAACGATGTATCGGTTTTTCTGAGTATGGTGCAGATGCCAATCCGGCATTTCATTCATCAAATCCGGAGCGCGGTGATTATACCGAAGATTATCAGTGTGTTTACCATGAACATATCATCAGGATGATAGAGGAGCGTCCGTATCTCTGGGCGACCCATGTCTGGAACATGTTTGACTTTGCGGCAGACGGAAGAGACGAGGGGGGGAAGAACGGTCAGAATCAAAAAGGGCTGGTTACCATGGATCGAAGGTTGAAAAAGGATGCGTTCTATCTGTATAAGGCATATTGGAGCCAGAAAGCATTTGTCCACTTGTGTGGCAGCCGATATGTGGATCGGGCAGAGGCAGTAACCCAGGTAAAGGTCTATTCCAATCAGCCGGAAGTGACCCTATATGTAGATGGGGAGCCGATTGAGACACAAAAGGGGAAACGGGTATTTTGCTTTGCAGTGCCCATCAGTGGCAATCATACCGTGCAAGCTCTGGCGGGACAATGCACTGATGCAATGGCGATTCGCAAGGTAGAAAAACCAAATCAGGATTATCGGTTCGGAACAGCCGGAGACCTTGTCAACTGGTTCGACAAAAATGATTTTAAAGAGGGATATTTTTCAATCAAAGATACGCTGGCAACATTGCAGAGCCATCCCCAGACAGGAGCAATCATGGGAGCGATGATGGCACAGACATCTGCCGGCCGGGGTGATGTGGCCGAAAGTGTAAAGGATAACCCGAACCTGATAAAAATGATGGGAGCTATGACTTTGGAGAGTATGTTAAAGCAGGTCGGAGACGTCGTGAGTCAGGAGCAGGTAAAGGCTTTGAATGCAGCATTGCAGCAGATTCCGAAACAATAGAGGAAACGAAAAAATGGAAATGAAAAAAACGGTAAAAGCAGTTCAGATGATTCAGCTCGGCACAGTCATGGGAAGCAAAAAGAAAGCAAAAGAGACCATGCGGTTAATGAAAGAGGCCGGATATGACGGAATCGAACTGAATGGCTTTATGATTAAAAAAATGCCCATAATTGTCCGTATCCTCACCACACTTGCCAGAATGCCGATGGGAAAGACCGGCAAATTGGATTGGGAAAAGCTGATGGCCGAGTCTGATTTAAAGGTGGTCAGTGTACATGAAGACCTGGGAAGCTGCATGCGGGCACCGGAGGATATTATCGCCGAAGCAAAGGTCTTTGATACCAAATATATTGTGGTGACTGGGATGCACCAGTTTGACTATTCAGATAAAGCGGCGGTGCTGGAGTTGATCGAGAAACTGAATCATGTAGGAAAGATTTTTGCAGAAGGAGGTATTTCCCTGTTATACCATAATCACAACTGTGAATTTCGCAAGGTAGAGTCAGGCAAAACGGCCTACGACTTGATTCTAGAGAAGACTAATCCGAAGTATGTTAACTTCGAATTTGATTCCTACTGGCCAACTGAAGCAGGTGTAGATGTACTGCCATTAATGGAGCGGCTAGGTGAACGGATGAAGCTGTACCACATCAATGACCGCGGAAGCCGTGTGAGTGGAAGGACTAGCTCGATTCTTAAGTCAGATAGCATGGAGTTGGGATATGGAAACATGAATCTTACGATGATGGTGGAACAAGCGAAGAAAGCCGGCGTTGACGCGGTGATTCTGGAGAGCCATAAAAACTGGGTGGATAAATCGCCGATAAAGTCATTTCAGATGAGTGCGGAGTTTATGAACAAATATGTGACTTTTTAACAGGCATTTAAGATGTGCATAAAGTAGAGGCTGCAAAGTAGAAAGGAAGGAATGATGTTAATTGAAAATACAGAATATGGTCGCATTGAAATCACAGACATTCCGCTGCCAGACGGAATTGATACAAATATAAACGGGACCTATACTTTTTCCGGGCGTGTATTAGTAGCTGTGAGAGAACCTGAAAAAGATGAAAACTGGTATCGGGTGTTTACAATATCAGAGGATGGTCTGGACCTCTGTGAACTATTTGATGGAGTAATCCCAATGAAAAAGGGAGCCAACGGAATCCGCTGGATGTGTTATTCCGATAATAAACGGATCTTGCTGGGGGACTATGTGTTAGAATGCACACCAGATCTGGATCGATGTACCTCGTGCGAGTTAGTGGAAGTGGTATTTCCAGAAGAGATCTACAAAATCCCAGGGTTATTTATGAGATGGTCCGAACCATTGATTGCGCCTGACAATGAGCATATATGCTTCTCTTCTCTAACAGGGAACGGAGTTTTTAATTTTCTGGGAAGCCTGGTGAGAAAGGAATCCCATTATGAAATGGAAGATATGTGTATCATCAGTACTGTGAATGAAGTCGAACCAGATTTGGAAAATGAGGGATTTTCCCGTACCCAGGTAAGCAGAGGAGGGGAAGTTAAACAGTTTGTAAGAGGAGGAAGAGGTCTTACGCTGGCTGGTGGGGGAACCTGCATTACGGAAAGTACTCTGCAGATGCTGGATACAGAAGAGGTTGCTCAGATTACAGAAACACTTGGCTATGAAGAAACGGCTATCTTTTCTCCAAATGAGCAGTATGCAGTCTGTATGTCACCAAGATTTTCACCGAAGACGGACTGTGGGGTACTGGGGGTTGTGCCACTGCATAAGGATAATATCACACGGAGAAAATATTTGAATGTGTTGTATCAGTATGCGATTTCAGGAGTCCGTTATGAAAAAGCCGGTAATATTGGTCCGGTACTGATTGATGTCCAGCGTTCTATGAGTGAGGGAAGAGCTCACGAGGGGATAAATTTAAGTGATCCGGAAGGAAAATGGGTGTATTATTCTCCTATGAGCTGGCATCCGGACAGTACAAAGGCAATGTGGAACGAAAGTACCCGGTTAATAGAAGGAAAAGTAAAAAGCAGACTGCGCAAATGCAGGCTTTTGGATGTGCAGCCGTCAAAGCCTGAAATGTGGGGAGTGACTCCTGGAAAAAAAGAGATACCTTATGCGCTGCCAATGGAATATGCCAGAATGCAGACAGAGCTACCCTATCCCGTAAAAATAAAAGGTGTATGTGGCATAGTTTTAAACTCTTATATAGCGGGTGATACAGTAGAAACCAGATATGACCACTACAGTGAAGACGGAAAGACCTTTTATGATGGATGGATTCGGGTAAAAGCCCCGGCCAACATGTTTTTGCCTGAAGAGACGGTCATTTGGAGCAATCTTCAAGTAACAGGAGAACATACGGGGCAGATGAAATTGAGGATTACATTTTTACCGGACAGTAGATTTCAGGTACATCTTGCAAAAGATATGGATGAGGATGGGAAGCCGAAATCTTACGGTTTTGCAGAGTATGATGGACTTAGGAGAAACGTAGAAGATATGGCTGACTAAACTCCTCAGCCGCTTTCAAAATGAAAACAGTATGTCGCCGAGGCAGTATAACTCACATGAGCTATTCTGCCTCGGCTTTAGCTGAATCTAAAAAATACCATGCCAATACCTAAAATCTCCATATTTCAAAAAAATATAAAAATGCTAAAATTAAATCAACATAAAAGAAAGAAGGTATGAGGGTGTTATGGTTGCAGGAAAAACAAGAAATGTTACCGCAAAGTCTTCCGGATCGCGAAGTCATTTTAAAAAGTATTGGCCGTATTACGTGATGATGCTTCCGGGAATTATTTATCTGATTATGTTTAAATATATTCCGATGATGGGGAGTGTTATTGCATTTAAAGATTACTCGGCTTATAAAGGGATCTGGGAAAGCGCATGGTGCGGATTGGAAAATTTCAAAAAATTGTTTGTTTACCCGGATTTTTACAAGATACTTCGGAATACGATTGTGCTGGGTTTATTGAAAATATGTTTGACATTTCCAATTCCAGTTATTCTGGCACTGATGCTGAACGAACTTCGGAATGCAAAGATTAAGAAAGGAATCCAAACAATCATTTGTATCCCATATTTTGTATCATGGGTTGTTGTTGGAGGTCTGGTATTTGATATTTTTGGTGTTGGTGGACTGTTCAATAATGTAAGAGAATTCTTTGGAATGGAAACACTTTTGGTTATGCAGAAAGAAAGCTGGTTCCGACCGATTTATGTGATTTCCACGATATGGAAAGAATCTGGCTGGGGGACAGTTGTATATCTGGCAGCAATTAGCGGTATTGACCCGAGTCTGTATGAATCGGCGGCAATTGACGGAGCGTCCAGATTTCAGAAAATACGTTATATCACATTCCCGCTTTTGATTCCAACGGTGTTGACATTGCTTCTTTTGAACATTGGAAGTTTCCTTACACTTGGTTTCGACCAGGTTTACAATCTGTATACGCCGATGACATATGCAGTTGCAGATATCTTTGATACATATGTATTTCGTGTTGGAATCCAACAGGCACAGTATAGTTTTGCAACGGCCGTTGGTCTGTTTCAGTCGGTAGTTGGACTATTTATGGTAGTTACGTTTAACAAGATTGCAAATAAGGTTTCAGAGGATGGAGGGCTGTGGTAATGAAAGTTCGTAAGAGAGCATCACATGTGCGGGAGTCTGCAAAAGACAGGGTTTTCGGGATTTTAATCACAATAATATTGGTTTCGTTTGCAGTTATTACAGCCATTCCACTTATTTCGGAACTTGCAATTTCCCTAAGTTCAAAGACTGCGTCACAGATGAATCTTATCAATCTGCTGCCGGTAGAATTTACGTTTGACTCATGGAATTATCTTCTGGGCAAGGGTGGAATTTGGAAACCGTTTTTAATCTCAGTTTCATCGACTGCATTTGGTGTGATTTTTGCGCTGTTACTAAATGTGCTGATGGCATATCCCCTGTCAAAGGCGGAGTTTAAGACTTCAAAATATATTATGCTGCTTGTTGTGTTCACAATGGTATTTTCAGCACCGAAAGTGCCATACTTCCTGACGCTTCGTTCATACGGATTGTTTAACAGCTATTGGGTTTTAATATTCCCGCATATTATGACGGCATATAATTTGATTATTGTTCGGACATTCTTTAAGCAGTTTCCAAAAGAATTGGAAGAAGCTGCGATGATCGATGGATGCGGGAGGTTCCGTATCTTGTTCCAGATTGTACTGCCGGCATCCAAAGCAGTGTTAGCGACTGTTGGCTTGTTCTACGGTGTTACGATGTGGAATCAGTATGAACATCCGATGATGTTCATTCAGAATATGGATCTCTTTCCGCTGCAGATGAAGATCCGCTCCATCGTAGACGGCGGTAGTGAACTACGCGCAATTACAATGGCGCAGACAGCGAATTATACACCAGCAACATTGAGTGCGGTAGCAGTTGTGTTTGCAATACTTCCGATTTTGATCGGTTATCCATGGATTCAGAAATACTTTGCTAAAGGTGCAATGCTTGGTTCAGTGAAAGGTTAGAAAAATCTAAAAAAGCACATAGCGATTTCTAAAATCCCCATATTTAAAAAATAAAAAAAACTGTTAAAATAAAATAAAAAGAATGAGGTGGAGAGGTATGAAAGGTAAATTGGTGAAAAGACTATTAAGTGTAATGGCAGCATCAGCGATGGTATTATCCATGCTGTCAGGTTGCGGATCGTCAGAAAAAAAAGATGGACAAACAGCATCAGGTGGTGAGGAAGCAGTGTCGGATGGCAAGGAAGCAATGTCAGATAGTAAGGAAGTGGCGTCAGATGAATACATTGAGGTTTGGGGAACTAACACCGGATATCTTCCAGTGGAAGCAGGAAGTGAGTTGTACAATCTATATAAAAAGATGATGGGTGTCGGTATCGTACAGCCATATGTAGAGTGGAATGGCGGTGAGACTTACCTGGAACAGTTAAACTTAAGAATTGCAGCAGGTGATATGCCGGATGTATTCAGTCCGTGGAATGGAATTGAATCAGAGTTGATTGAGAGCGGCGCACTTTTGGATTTGACAGATTTATTACAGGAGAAAGCTCCCCATTTGTGGGAAAGCATTCCGGAAGAAATGTGGGATGCTGTAAAGGCCAATGACCCAACGGGTGAGAATCGTATTTATGTGATTCCACAGGTTCTGAATTACGGAAGAAACGGTGGTATGATTCGTCAGGACTGGCTGGATAGTCTGGGACTCAAAATGCCGACAACACAGGAAGAATTTGTTGAAGTACTACGTGCTTTTAAAAATGACGATCCCAATGGAAACGGAGTTGCAGATGAGATTGCGACTGGCGGGCGTGCAGAAGTAAGATGGATGGGACAGATGTTTGGACAGTATGGAATTGCAATGTGGGAAGGATATCCGCAGTGGGATATTTATGACGGCGAACTAACATATTCCGCAGTAACTCAGAATATGAAAGATTGCCTGGAATGGATGTCAGAATTATATGCAGAGGGTCTGCTTGATCCAGAGACGCTGTTGAATGACAAGTCCGCATGGGATGGAAAGATTAACTCAGGGGTTGTAGGGGTATGGGAACATCTTCCACAGGAGTGCTACAACTATGCTGAGAATATTTATTCTGGAACAGGTGTAAAACCGCAAATCGCTATACTACCAGCAATTTCTGCACCAGGATATGAAGGTTACTATACGCATCGTCAGATGAATGGCGGCGGATTTGTAGTAGCCAACACAGAGGATGAAGAAAAAATAGATAAGATTATGAAGGTACTTGATGCATATGG
The DNA here is from genome assembly GCF_034124845.1 of Robinsoniella sp. Classification (NCBI taxonomy): domain Bacteria; kingdom Bacillati; phylum Bacillota; class Clostridia; order Lachnospirales; family Lachnospiraceae; genus Robinsoniella; species Robinsoniella sp. Next base: position 8,775 of record NZ_JAWYAJ010000048.1, on the reverse strand, counting down.
AAATCAGGACATGTGGATGGAATTTTACAACGGTGTAGAAGGTATGCACAGTGAAGTGATAGATGGAAAGGCAGTTCGACTTCCGGATGATCCGTCTACTCAACAGAACCTGGTACTTGCGCCATACAACAGCATTGCAACCATTGATTTCCAAGTAAATGTATTGTCCACACAGTTAACAGAAGACAGGGAATGGGCAGTTTCTCAGGCAGTTGAGAATGTTCAGAAAAACCAGGAGTATGTGAAGAGCTTTGCAGGTGATGGTATGCCGGATTCTATTTACTCTGATTATCCCGATATCGGAAACAGGACATTATATGTTGAGTATGCAACCAAGATCATTGCAGGTGAATATCCAATTGATAAGTTCGATGAGTTTGTTGAAAAATGGTATGCATCGGGCGGAAAAGAAGTGACAGAACTGGCTAGAGAGTGGTATGCTAATAAAACTAAATAAGAACGGATATAGATTTTGACAGAAACTTGCCGGAGATAAATAAGAGGGAATCTTAAGCTGCAGGAGTCCGGAGGATATATTCCTCATGGCTCCTGTTTTCATGATATAGGAAACGGAAGGAGATAGGCATGAAAACACAATGTTATAATCCGTATTTACCATTATGGGAATATATTCCCGACGGGGAACCGCATGTATTTGCCGAACGGGTGTATATATACGGAAGCCATGTGATGTGCGGAGGAACTTACCATTTTTGAGGATGGAAGAATTCAGCAGGCTGAGATGACATCACAGGGGTTAAATGGTGGTCCATTGGAAGGGCGAGGGACTTATCCGGCATCTATTGCGTGTGTCTTGCATGGAAAGGAAGAACCTGAGATTGCCAGACCAGGCAGTAATGATCAGCCATATGTAACACAAGATTGTCCAGATGTGGACCCTGAAGAAGTGAAAATGTTAGAGTCAGTTCCAAGACAGTTTATTACAAAATTGAAGGATGGGGCAGTAATTGGTTACAAATATTTTCATCTCCGGAACTTACATAAAGTATCTGTAAAAATTAGAGGATGTGCCGAAGGAACAATCCGCGTTAGTATAGGTAAGAAAGAGAAACTATTGTGTCAGATTCCTGTAAAACACTCTGAAGAGTGGACAGAATTTTCAATGGATGCGGTATGTGAAGAATGGACGGGAGTTCTGTTGTTTTCCTATCAGGGGAGAGGGACTTTTGATATGCTGGAATTCTCTTTGGAATAAGACAGAAGGGGAAACTTACGTTTCGGTGTGAAGGTAATGAAAAAGTTATGGAACAACCTGAATATGGCTTTAAAATTGATACTTGTGTTCTCAATAGTTAGTGTAATACCGTTGCTTATCAGCAGTTTTGTGCTTTATCGCATATCAGCGGCTAGTTTGGAAGCAGAAATGGAGGAGACAACAGCTATATTTAGTTCTCAGATTGCTTCAGATATGAATCAATTTGTAAGCGATTATGATTTATCTACAAAGTCATTGTTGGTAAATGACAGACTGTTAGATAATTTAGCTACCGATATTCCTATATCCCAGCAGGTTGAAAATAAATTGTATTATCGTCAAATGGTCATGAAACTAATGACTATGGAAAGTGAGATCCAATCGATTACAATTATGAACGAAGCCGGGGAGTACTATCAATATGATCGGAACGGAAAGACATTAAATTATGAAGAACTGATACAGCAGAAGTGGTTTTTAGATCAGCAGCAGAATTTAGAAACCTTGTTTTTGACACCATTGCATGATTGTTCTTATTACGATAAAGATAAGGATCAGATTATAGTTACCTTTGGACGGAAAGTTTATGGAAGCAATGGAAGATATGCAGGTTTGATTCTGATTGATTTGCCACCTGCGAGCATTCTAAAGCTGAGTGATGCTTTTTTGTTAGAACGCAATCAATATAATATAAAAATCAATATTACAGATGCCAGAGGTGGTCTGATTTATGATTCGGATCTGTCCAGCGGGCGGGTAAATTATAGTGAGATTAATGAAGAAGAGCTTCTGATGTATCAGAAGGATCCAAGCAATTATCTCGTGATAGAAGATACAACGGAACAGTTAGGAATGAAGATTAATACAGTTATTCCTCGGAGCAAAATGTTACTGCGGGTCAGTTTTATTCAAAGGGTGACCCTTTTTCTCGTTATAATTTTAATAGTGGTTATTATTTCAGTATCTATCTTATTTAGTAAAAGGATGCTTCGTCTGATTAAGAAACTGCAAAGTAGTATGGAGTGTCTAGAAGGCGGAAATTATCAGCTCATTATGGATTCGGCAGGAAATGATGAGATTGGAAGTCTTGTAAAAAGCTACAACCATATGGTTGGCAAAATGGAGAAACTAATTGAAGAGGTGTACCAGGCCGGAGTTCGTCAAAAAAATGCGCAGTATCTGGCACTTTGTACACAGATTAACCCCCATTTTCTGTTTAATACACTGGAATCGATTCGTATCAAAGCGATTTTAAATGGAGACGATACAGTGGCGGATATGGTAAAGCTGCTGGCAAAGATGTTTCGAACAGTTCTGGACAGCGATAAGAAGAATTATAAAGTTCGTGATGAACTGGAAAATATTCGATCTTATATCCAACTACAGAATATTCGGTTTGATCATGTAATTACACTAAAAGAGAGTATAGATCCACAAATTTATCATGCGAAGTTCATGGCAATTTTGTTTCAGCCAGTTGTGGAGAATTGCTTTAAATACGGAAGTAAAGAGAGTGGTATACCCATTGAGATATGGATTACGGGCCAATTGACAGAAGAGAAGAAAATGGTCTTTACCATTCAGGATGACGGAAAGGGAATGAGTCCGGAGAGATTGGAAGCGGTGCGACAGGGACTTTACGTGGCCCAAGATGTGGAGATACAGAAAGAAAAGGGTGTAGAAGAGAGTGATTCTCATCGAATCGGACTACGCAATATTGCTGAGAGACTTCGCCTGCGTTATGGAAGCGACGGAGAATTGCGAATTGTATCAAGTGATGAACAGGGAACAATTGTTGAGATTCGAGTACCATATATGGACTAGATGAAGAGGTTGAGTTATGGCATATAAAGTGTTGATTGTAGAGGACGAGAAAGAAAAGGCAAGAGGAATTGCCTATTTAGTAGAAAAATACAATCCGGAATGTACACCGGTTCTATTGGCACATGATGGCAGGGAAGGTTATGAGAAGGCAACGGAGGAACAGCCGGATATTATATTGACGGATATCCGAATGCCGGTTATGGATGGATTGGAAATGATTCGGGCATTGCGGGAAGTCAATTTTCCGGCAGAGTTCATGGTGTTAAGTGGTTATGCAGAGTTCAGCTATGCCAAGAAGGCGATTGAACTTGGTGTAAGGGATTTTATTACAAAACCGGTGGATGAAGAAGAACTGAGCAAAATGCTGAGTAAGGTATGTAAAGAAATCTCAGAGCGAAAAAAGACAGAGGATTCGCTTAGTAAACTAAATGATGATATGAGAGATTATGCTCTGCGGGATTTCCTGACAGGTGGAACAGACAGTCAATATAAAGTCGGAGATTACCTGAATCAGATGGGGGTATTGGAAGAATACGGACAGTATACCTGTATGGTGATTGAATGGGATGAAGCTCTGAGTGATTTCAGTATAGAAGAAGGGCTGACTTCTTCAAGTGGGACGTTTTTCTATGGTGTAAAGACGGGAAATGCACAGATGGCAGTTGTCATAGGTGCAAAGAGTATGGATATAGAAGAAAAGAAGAATCTTATCCGACAGTATGCAATGAAAGAAGAACAAGATCGATACCATATTAGTGTTGGAATCGGAAGTTCTTACGAGGATTATACTAAGCTTCCGAAAGCGTATGAAGAAGCCCGTGTGGCATTGAATTACCGAATCCTGAAGGGGAGTAGTACAGCAATTCTGTTTGAGGAACTGTATGATATGGATAACCGGACAGATTTGCTTACAGAGAAAGAGACAGAGCAGCTGAAAGAACGGATTGATCGGTTTGATCAGGATGGATTTCATATTGCAGTAAAAGGAATTTTCAATCGGGTTCTTTCAGAAAACAATCTTTCACTTCCTGAACTTCAGAAATTGAGTCTGAATATTGTACTGCTTGGACTGCATAATATCCCGACGGCACAGTTGCAGCTGAATGAATACTTTGGAAAAAACCTGTTCACGTTGAAAAGTATTGAAAAGTTTAGGACTATGGAACAGTTGGAAAACTGGATCATGAATATGGTGAGCATTATGAATGAAGTAATGCTCAAAGATAGTTTGCCGAAGAAAAAGGATGTGATTGTAGAGGCAAAAGAATATATCCGGAAGAATTATAATCAGAACATTACCTTGAATGATATTTCAAAGAAGTTTTATATCAATCCGTATTATTTCAGTCAGTTATTTAAGAAAAAGACTGGTGTGACTTATCAGAGATATCTGATGGATTATCGTGTGGATCGGGCGAAGAAGCTGCTGGCAGAAACAGAACTGCACATCTACGAAGTATGCAGGCTGGTGGGATACAGTGATGTGTATCATTTTAATCAGATATTTGAACGAACGGAAGGTATGAAACCCAGTGAGTATCGGCAAAAGTATGCACAGGATGGGTAAATGGAATACAGTGAGCAAAGTCAAAAGAGGAGACGCAGATGAATTCAAAAATAGAAAGACTATTGAATAACGAGATGGATAATTACATTTTTCCGTTTTTTTGGCAGCATGGGGAAACAGAATCAATACTGCGTGAGTATATGCAGGTGATCTATAATGCGAATATCCGGGCTGTTTGTATTGAAAGCCGCCCCCATCCTGATTTTGTTGGAGCTAGATGGTGGCATGATATGGATATCATTCTAGATGAAGCAAGAAGGCGGAAGATGAAAGTATGGATTTTGGATGACAGTCATTTTCCGACAGGCTATTGTAATGGAAAGATAGAAGAAAAGCCGGATTCCTGCAGAAGATGGTTTCTGACATATAAGGTGTTGGGAGAAGTAGCAGCGGGATGTGAACAGACATGGGAGGCGACGGAATATAAAAGCGCAGCGCCGTTTGAATCTACATGGATTGAAAATTATTTTGACATGTCATTTGAAACATTTTCTGATGATCAGTGGCTGGGCGCCGTGGCTGTAAAAAAGCATGGATTGGGAGAAAAAGATCTCGTGATGCTGAAGGAAAACGAAGGGAAAATTGTCTTTACGCCTTCCGAGGGAGATTGGCAAATCTATTCTTGCCAACTGACAAGAAACAGAGGACCGCACCGGAACTATATGAATATGCTGGATAAAGAGGCATGCCGCACATTGATTGAGACAGTATATGAACCTCATTATGCACATTATAAGGATGATTTTGGGAAAACAATTGCAGGATTTTTCTCTGATGAGCCGGAGATTGGAAACGGACATCTTTATTTGATGGATCAAAAGATCTATGAGCAGGATGACCAACCCTGGAGCATACAGCTGCAGAAGGATCTGGAGAAGCACTGGGGGGCAGATTATCTGAAATTTCTACCCCTTCTCTGGGAGAGAAAATTTGATGAAAACATAACAGCAAAGGTGCGATATGGATTTATGGATTTGGTGACACGGCGTGTGGAAGAGGACTTTTCCATGCAGATTGGGGACTGGTGTCGGGAACATGGTGTGGAGTATATTGGACACTTGATAGAGGATAATAACCAGCATGCGCGGTGTGGATCCAGCTTGGGGCATTTTTTCAGAGGCCTTGCAGGGCAAGACATGTCGGGAATTGATGATATTGGCGGACAGGTACTGCCGCAGGGAGAAGATACTCTGTATGTATCCCATCTTGGTACTAAGAGAGACGGTGTATTTTATCATTTTGCACTGGGGCGTCTGGCGTCCAGTGCGGCTGCGATTGATGCACGAAAGAAAAATCGTTCTATGTGTGAGATTTTCGGGAATTATGGTTGGAAAGAGGGTGTGCGCCTGGAAGCATATCTTGCAGATCATT
>NZ_JAWYAJ010000048.1:0-2787 GCF_034124845.1 Robinsoniella sp. | reverse complement strand
CCCCGACGCTCTGCCGATCTGTGGAAGAGGACTTGTCCATGCAGATTGTGGCCTGGTGACGGGAACATGGTGTGGTGTAGATTGGACCCTTGATAGAGGCTAATAACCAGCATGCGCGGTGTTAATCATTATGTGCCTCATGCTTTTTCACCAAAGGCATTTCCAGACCCGGACTGCCCGCCGCATTTTTATGCGCATGGGCATAACCCTCAGTATCGGCATTTTGGAGAATTAATGAAGTATATGAACCGAATCTGCAATCTGATCGATGGAGGCAGACATGAGAGTGAGGCTGCGATTCTGTATCACGGAGACGCGGAATGGAGCGGAATGACATGTATGTATATACAGGAACCCGCACGAGTTCTGACTGAAGCGCAGATCGGGTTTGACTTTGTACCATCAGATATATTTACAGACAGTTGTTACCAAGTGTGTTTGGACAATGGTTTGAAAGTACATACACAGGAGTACAAAATATTTATTATCCCGGAAGCGGACTATATTACAAAGGAGACAGCAGATGCGGTTGTGAAGTTAGGGGAACAGGGATTTCCATGTGTTTTTGTAAATTCTTATCCAAAGGGAATCTGCAGCCGGATAGAATCAGGCAAAGAAGAGGTATTATTGGAAGAAGTAAGAGAAAATGCAAAGAGTGTGAAGCTTACAGAACTTGCCGATTACATGAGAGAGAGAAAGATGCCTCAGCTGCAACTTATCCCGGCGGAGAAATTTATCCGAAGTTATCAGTATTACGGAGAACCGGAGATTCTCTACTTGGTGAATGAAGGTACAGAAATCTATGAAGGAAACATTCGGCTTCGAGGAACGCCGGAAATATGTTATCGATATGATGCGTGGGAAAACCGCCTGGAATTGTTAGATGTCAGAGCCTGCACGGAGCTAAGTGAAGCACTGAAAGATTGCGAAGCAGAAAGCGGATTAGAAATCAAAGTTCGAATTGAGCCGGGAAAGAGCTGGATTATTGTTTTTGATCAGGAAATGCCTGGGAATTTGAAGGAAAGAAGCATCTATCACATCGTACGGAAAATAAAAATAGAATCAAATTGGAAACGAACTGTCTGCAAGAGCATTGACTATCCGGCGTTTGGACATAGCAGTCAGGTTTCACTGCCTGATTTTGCCGAAAGAGAACTGCCTGATTTTGCCGGCGTGCTGCGGTATGAGCAGGATGTGAATCTGGGGACAGAAGTGGAGTCGAATACGATTTTGGAGATAACAGATGCAGGGGAAACCGTGCAGGTGTTTGTTAATGGAACAGACTGCGGAATTCAGATTGTGCCGCCTTATCGCTATGAGATTGGGAATTTCCTGCATCAGGGAGAGAATCGAATTGCGATTGAAGTGGCAACTACTTTGGAACGACAGATTTCCCCGAAGAACAAGTCGGAGAACTGGCAGCCGCAGAATCACGTGGGGTTGTGTGGCAAAGTTTATTTATGTCAGAAAAAGTGAAATTTCAGAACAGTTAGGAGGATAAAATGAAAAAATTTCCAGAGAATTTTTTATGGGGAGCAGCAAGCGCATCTTTCCAGGTGGAAGGTGCAAGAAGTGAGGATGGCAAAACAGACAGTATATGGGATGCGACAAGTAAGGGTCATATCAAGCGAAATTTAAATGGAGATGTGACATGCGATCATTATCATCGTTATAAAGAGGATGTAGCCTTGATGAAAGAGTTGGGACTGAAAAGTTATCGCTTTTCAGTTAGCTGGCCGCGTGTAATGCCTGAGCGTGGAGTAATAAATGAAAAGGGGCTTCAATTCTACCGAAATCTAGCAGACGAGTTGGTACAGGCAGGGATTGAGCCGTTTTGTACACTATATCACTGGGATTTGCCAATGTGGGCCTACAACGAAGGTGGGTGGGAGAATCCACAGATTATAAATGAATTTACAGAATATGCGAAGAGGGTTATTGATGCGCTTTCCGATAAAGTGCGATACTGGATGACTTTTAATGAACCTGCATGCTTCATTGGATTTGGTTACTTTGAAGGACGGCAAGCGCCGTTTAAGATCAATCGTATGAGCGAAGAGCAGAAATTCCGTGATTTGGCGCAAATTAGCAAAAATGTCTTGCTTTGCCATGGTCATGGCGTGCAGCTGATTAGAGAACGCTCTAAATTGACAGACCCACAGATTGGATTTGCGTTGAATGCGAGAAACTTTGTGGCTTATGATGAAACGGAAGCCGGAATTGAAAAAGCAAGAAGTGAGATGTTTGATATTGAGAAGGGATTTTCTATGGCTGCAAATTGGTGGGCGGATCCGATGGTACTTGGAAAGGCACCCAAATATCTAGATAAGATCCTTTCAGAGGAGGAATTGAAATTTATCAGCCAGCCATTGGATTACTTTGGTTATAATGTGTATTTTGCAAACAATTACAATGCAGACGCGGAAGCGCCGGATTTGGGATGGCCTGGTATGCCACGTACACAAATGGGGTGGGGAATCACACCGAAAGTGCTCTACTGGTCACCGAAGTTCCTCCATGAACGTTATAACCTTCCGATTCTCATCACAGAAAATGGTATGTCCAATCTAGACTTTGTAATGAGAGATGGAAAGGTGCATGATCCACAGCGGATTGATTATATGTACAAGTATCTGAGTGCATTACATCAGGTGATGGAAGACGGGATTCCGGTAATTGGCTATACGGCATGGTCTATTATGGATAACTTTGAGTGGGCAGAGGGCTGTGACCCGCGGTTTGGTCTGATCTATGTTGATTACAGAACACTGGAAAGAATACCGAAAG
>NZ_JAWYAJ010000047.1:0-6338 GCF_034124845.1 Robinsoniella sp. | reverse complement strand
CTTTTCGTACACTACCTATCTTATACAAAGCGTCCTTACTCAGCAAAACCCAAATTTAATGTCTTATCCCCCCATAAACTCACTGTGTTCTAGCTAAATAAAGACAAGCTCTACCCTCTATAAACTTTTTCAATAATATCCACACACTGCTCATATCCCAGAGTAGAGGTATTCAGACACAGATCATAATTTGCCATATCTCCCCACTCTTTTTCCGTGAAAGAGTTATAGTAACTTTTTCTCTGCATATCCTTTTGCTTGATAAAACGTTCGATATTTTTCTTCTCTACTTTATCCACGCTGCCTGCCCGGTTAATGCGGTCAGCCATAGCAGATGCATAGATAAAAATATTCAGTGTCTTACATTTATCCTTCAGTGCATAATCGGAACATCTTCCAATAAAGATGCAGGGACCATCATCAGCCAGGCGCCTGATGGTATCACACTCTGCCTGGAAAATCTTATAGGGCTGGTTGACCTTATCATACTGTCCGTTGGTCATGATCGCTATATTATATAAAAGGCTTCCGTTTCTCTTTTCATCATGTTCACGCATAATTCCCGGATTGATACCATACTTTTCTGCGGCGATCATCAGCAGTTCATTATCATAGAAAGGAATATCCAGCCGCTTTGCCAGCATTTTCCCTACCTCTCTTCCACCACTTCCATACTGTCTGTCGATTGTGATACATTTTCTGCTCATCTTACTATTTCCTCCTTTTAAGCTGTCTTAAGCTGTCATTTCCTCAAACTGGGAATTGTACAGGCTTGCATAGAATCCCTCTTTTGCAAGCAGCTCTTCATGGTTACCCTGTTCTATAATATCGCCGTCCTTCATTACTAAAATTAGGTCGGCATCCTTTATCGTAGATAAACGATGGGCGATTACAAAACTGGTACGCCCTTTCATCAGATTGTTCATAGCTTTTTGTATTCTGGATTCCGTTCTGGTATCTACGGAACTTGTAGCTTCGTCCAGGATCATAATCTTATTGTCAGCCAATATGGCTCTTGCTATTGTGATCAGCTGCTTCTGGCCCTGGGATACATTGCTGGCATCCTCATTGAGTTCCATTTGATAGCCGCCCGGAAGTGTCTGGATAAAGTGGTGTGCATGTGCCGCTTTCGCTGCTGCGATAACCTCTTCATCCGTTGCCTCTAGCCGTCCGTACCTTATATTCTCCATAATGGTTCCCTTAAACAACCAGGTATCCTGCAGTACCATGCCAAAATATTCCCTCAGTTCACTTCTGTTAAAATCAGTAATATTATGTCCGTCAACCTTAATGCTTCCGCTGTTTACATCATAGAAACGCATCAGCAGCTTGACCATGGTCGTCTTCCCTGCTCCGGTTGGGCCTACAATAGCCACCGTCTGTCCCGGTTCTACCTCACAGTTAAAATCATTTATAATAATTTTATCCGGATCATATCCAAAATGAACGTGCTGGAAAGTTACCCTTCCATCTATATTATCAATCTGAACTGGATTTTTTGCAACCAGTTCTTCTTCTTCCTCACCGAGAAATTCGAATACACGCTCTGCTGCTGCCGCCGTTGACTGAAGCATATTTGATACCTGCGCTACCTGGGCGATGGGCTGGGTAAAGCTCTTCACATACTGAATAAAGGACTGGATATCACCAACTTCGATGGCACCTTTGACTGCCAGGATACTTCCGCTGACTGCAACTGCGACATAACCCAGGTTCCCGATAAAACCCATAATGGGCTGCATCATTCCGGATAAAAACTGTGATTTCCATGCAGACTGAAACAGTACCTCATTGGTTTCATCAAACTCTTTTTCTACAGTCTTCTCCCGGTTAAATGCCTGAACGATACTGTGACCGCTGTAGACTTCTTCTACCTGTCCGTTGATCTCCCCCAGGTATTTCTGCTGTGCAACGAAATACTTCTGAGAACACTTCACAACAACACCAATCAAAATTGCAGATATGGGAAGAATTACAATTGCAATCAGGGTCATAAGAGGACTGATGCTCATCATCATGATAAAAATACCAATCATCTGTGTTATGGATGTAATCAACTGGGTAATGCTCTGATTCAGGCTCTGTCCCAAGGTGTCCACATCGTTTGTAATACGTGATAAAACCTCGCCCACGGTTTTGGATTCAAAATACTTCATGGGCATCCTGTTGATTTTCTGAGAAATCTCTTCACGAAAACGGTAACAGAGCTTTTGTGAAATGCCGCTCATAATCCATCCCTGCACAAAAGACAGGCAGGAACTAAATAAATATAATCCTAACAGAAACAACAGAATCTGTCCCAACTTTGTAAAATCTATGCCCCCTGTTCCAGAAACTTTTGCTACCAGACCATTAAATAATTCCGTGGTAGCCTTACCCAGAATCTTAGGTCCCAAAATACCGAAAATCGTACCACCTACTGCAAAAATCAATACGCCTATCAGTGCAATTTTATAACTCCCCATATAACCCGCCAGTTTGCGGATCGTTCCTTTAAAATCTTTTGCCTTCTCTCCTGGTGCCATTCTGGAACCCGGTCCATGGCCGCCTGCTTTCATTCTTGGAGCCTTATTGTTCTCTTCACTCATGATGCAGCACCTCCTTTCAATTCTGCTTCAGATAACTGGGATCTGGCAATTTCCAGATAGGTTTCACAGCTTTCCAGCAATTGTTCGTGGGTACCGGTTCCTGCAATTCTGCCCTCATCCAATACGATAATCTGATCCGCATGTAGAATGGTACTGATCCTCTGTGCAACGATAATGATCGTGGCATCCAAGATTTTCTCATTCAGAGCCTTACGCAATACCACATCTGTCTTATAGTCCAGCGCCGAAAAACTGTCATCAAACAGAAATATCCTGGGCTTTTTGGCAATTGCCCTTGCAATGGAAAGACGCTGCTTTTGTCCGCCGGAAACGTTGCTTCCGCCTTCTGATATACTGCTGTGGTATTTCTCCGGTTTGGTATCAATAAATTCCACCGCCTGTGCAATTCCTGCTGCCTCTTTCATATATGCATCAGGAATCTCCTCCCCGCCAAACTTGATATTTGATTCAATATCCCCTGAAAAAAGTACGCCTTTCTGGGGAACGAATCCCAATAAATCTCTTAATTTGTTTCTGGATAAATCCCGGATATCCACGCCGTCTAACGTTATTCTGCCACCGGTCACATCATAAAATCTTGGTATCAGATGAATCAAAGTGGATTTTCCGCATCCCGTACTGCCGATAATTGCAGTGGTCTGCCCGGGTTTTGCCGTAAAGTTCAAATGTTCCAGCGCATCTTCATCTGCCCCTGGATAACGGAAGGAAACGTCTTCAAATGCAATCGTTCCATTCCACTGTGCTCTGCTGTCATCCATGGTATGTTCTTTATCTGTAATAACTACAGCGGTCTCAATAACTTCTGCAATACGATTTGCGGATACGCCTGCCCTTGGAAGCATAATGGAGATCATGGTTAACATCAGGAAGGACATGACGATCTGCATGGTATACGTAATAAACGCCATCATATCTCCAACCTGAAGATTCCCTGCATCAATCCCCTTGCCGCCAAACCATACGATCATAACGGTGATACAGTTCATGATCAGCATCATTGCCGGCATCATAAAGGTCATAACACGATTTGTGAATAACTGTGTGGACTTTAAATCCAGATTGGCATTGGCAAATCGTTTCTCTTCATATTTTTCTCTGCTGAATGCACGAATTACAGGGATACCCGTTAAAATCTCCCTGGATACCAGATTTAATTTATCCACCAATGTCTGCATTTTCTTGAATTTCGGCATAGCTACTGAGAACAAAATACCCACCAGTAAAATAATCGCGCCTACCGCTACCCCGATAATCCACCCCATGCCAGTTTCCGTATACCCTACTTTGATAATGCCTCCTATGCCCAGAATCGGTGCATAGAGAACCATACGCAGCAACATGACGGACACCATCTGAATCTGCTGAACATCGTTGGTACTGCGGGTAATCAGGGAAGCAGTGGAATACTGGTCCATTTCCGTATTGGAGAAAGACAGTACTTTTTTAAACACTTTTCCTCTCAGGGTCATACCAATCTTAGCAGCGGTATAAGATGCCAGCATTCCCACGAAGACTGCTGCAATCATGGATACAATAGCCAACGCAAGCATCAACAGCCCTTTATGGATCAAATAATTGGTCTGGTAATCACCCAGGTCAATTCCCATCGCCTGATACTCTTCCTTGTCGAACAGCAACGCTTTTTGTGCTATGATGGAATCGCTGTATTCCCCAAACTTTTCCATTGCCTGGTCCTTCATTTGAAGGATCTGATCCTTTGTCATCATCCCGGAAGCAAGAGCCTTTTTGATCTGGTCAATATTCACCTTTCCGGAATCTTTTGCACTCGAGAGCATCAGCATCGGTGTTCCCAGGATTTTATCCAGTTTCTCAATATCTTTTCTGCCATCTTTATTCAGATGCAGAAAACCATCCTCTTGCTTACCATAAGCAGATTTTACCGTTTTTTCTTCCTTATCTGTCAGAAACAGGCACAGACTATCCATGGTTTCCTGGCGCATCTGGTCCGGTGCCACATTGGCGATACCGCCCTGCTGGATTCCCACGTCTACAATATCGGAAGTATACGATGGCAGTGCCAGATCACAGTAAGCCTGCACCACCAATAGCAGCACAATGCAAAGGATCAGCATTTTACACTCACTTAAATATTTAAAGAGTTTCTTCATCCTTATCTCCTTTCCCTTTTTCATCCAGCTCTTCTTCCATAATAGAAGTCATTTTCTGTATCAGGCTGATCAGCATTTCTACATTTTCATCTCCCATGCGTTTCATGACCCTCCCAGTAAAATCATCCATCGCCTTTGCAGCCATCTCACGGCTCTCCAGTCCTTTATCGGTAAGATACACATAGGTGTTTCTGCGGTTATTTTTATCTACTTCTCTTCGTATCAGACCTTTTTCTTCCATATTTCGAAGCATCCTTGATGCAGCCGGTGGAGAAACCCGGAGGCTCTTCGCCAGATCCGATACGATAATGCCACCGTCACCGGTTCTCTTCTGGCACTTCCGAAGCATTTCCAATGCAAAGAATTCACCCTGTGATACATCGGAAAAAATATGGCTCATATTCAGCTTTCTCATACGATGGGATACCCGCATAAACTCTTCTTTTAGATTTTTTTCATTCATATCCATACTCCTTTCTTCCTTCACTTTCCTAATTAGATACCATAGAATCATTTATCTATGATATTAGTTAACATAGTTAATCATTCACTTTGATAAGTATATGCTTATGGAATGAAATTGTCAATCCTGTAATTATTAAAAATAAATAAATTAAAATAGTCCATGAATCAAACAATATTTCGAAATCCTCTATAAATATATTTGCCTTTTTTAGATTAAAAGCTTATGATATGTGTATACTACTGATACAGCGGGACTAAAGATTCAGAATTAACGGTAACGATACAGCAGACTGCACCGGAATGTGCAAGAGGAGGGTTCCTATGATAAAAAGAGTAGACCACAGTAAGATGGGCAGAAGTGAACTGGGATGGCTGGACAGCTGGTTTCATTTTTCATTTGCAGAATACTACAATCCTGACAATATCCAATATGGGGCTTTGCGCGTCATAAATGACGATATTATACAGCCCCACACCGGATTTGATACACATCCCCACAAAAACATGGAAATAATCACCTATGTTGCTGACGGTGAACTCACCCATGGAGACAGCATGGACAATAAGCGTACACTTACCCGGGGTGACGTACAATACATGAGTGCCGGGAGCGGCATTTTCCACAGTGAATTAAACGAATCCGATGAACGCCTGCGCTTGTTGCAGATCTGGATTTTGCCGGATGCCGACAATTATATCCCCCAATATGGGGACTATCATTTTCCCTGGACCAACCGCCTGAACCAATGGACACAGATCGTTTCCCCTGAAAACGGCAAAGCGCCTATACGCATTCATCAGGATATGAATATTTTTGTAACCCAGCTGGTTCAGAATCAATCCTTGGAATATGAAATCCTCCCTGGACGACAGGCATATCTGGTTTTAATCGAAGGACGGGCAAAGTTAAATCAAGTCACTTTAGAAAAAAGAGACGGCGCAGAAATCGCTGCCGGGAAATTAACGATACAGGCACAGGCAGAAGCCCATATTCTATTTTTCGAAATGAAAGAAAGTTAAATATAAAAACTTCCGGCAGTAAACAGGCAGCCGGAAGTTTTTTTGATTTTTTTATGAATGATATGAATTAATAAAAATTTTATGATTATATGAATTTTTATAGGCAATGAATTTA
>NZ_JAWYAJ010000046.1:0-2259 GCF_034124845.1 Robinsoniella sp. | reverse complement strand
TGGGGCTTCCTTCTCGGCCGCGCTGAAGTACCGATTTGCGTTATCCGGCCTTGTCCGTACCGGGTGGAAACGATATCTTGGTTCAAAAGTGATTGTGACAGCTTTATCGGCCTGCCTGATGGTAATGATTGGAGCGCTGCTGCTCTTTGCAGGAATTACAGTGGTGGTTTTCACAGAACTGAAACAGTGGTTTTCCATAAAAACAGAAATTTTACCGTATCTTACCGATGTGGCATGGTGGATGATACTTACTTGTATGAGCGGCAGTCTCTGGGCTTTACTGGGTGGATTTTTTGCGGCTTTCATGATAAACAAATATATGGCATATACCACCCCCTTTATTCTGTATTATGTATTGCATGCATTTCAAGAACGATATTATACATCTCTGTATATATTAAATCCCCGTGAATGGGCAGCACCCATGGCGATACCTGCCTGGAAAGCCGGACTGATGGTATCTTTGGCGGCTTTTGCAGTATCAGCGGCATATGTGATAACCATGGAAAGGAGATTGAAGGATGCATGATATAAAGCAGTCTTTTCAGATTGCAGGCTATAATTTTCACTTGTGGAAGACAAATCCCAGAGTCATTATGACCTTTGCGCTGGCATTTGTACTTTGCCTGATGTTATCGGACAAAGCGGTATCCCTGGCGAAAAGTTACGGTACGAATATGCAGATATTAGAGGCTTTTGTATGGACGTTTGGGGATGCCAATTCCATTATGATATCTTCTTTGCTATTGATTCTACTGTTTGCAGATATGCCGTTTATCAGCCAGGGAACCCCTTATTTTCTCTGTAGGACAAAGCGGTCTCTGTGGGTATGGGGGCAGGTAATCTATGTGGTGCTCGCCACAGTGATCTATACTTCTTTCCTGCTGGCGGTAAGTTGTATCATCTGTGCTCCACTGTCATTTCCGGGGAACATGTGGAGCGAGACAGGGGCACTTCTTGGCTATTCAGGCGTTGGTGTAAAAATTGCGTTGCCGGCAACCGTTAAGACTATGGAAATGTCTTACCCTTACCAGTGTGCCGCTGTTATATTTCTGCTGACTACCTTGTATTCCCTGATGATGGCTTCTGTTATGCTGCTTTTTAATCTCTGCAAAAGCCAGTTTGTGGGCGTATTGAGTGTTTTTACTTTAAATCTGTATGGGCTGCTGCTGAATCCCCAGATTTTTATGACACTGCTTCACTTACCCCTGACGATGGAATACAAAGCGAATATTGCTGTTGGCTGGCTGTCTCCTCTGAATCATGCCACCTATTATATGCACAATTTTGGTTATGACAATCTGCCACGGATATGGATGAGTGCAGGCGTATTTGGGGGGATTATAGCAATGAATTTGCTGCTTATCAGCAAAATTGCGCGTAAATACGAATTTCATTTCCTGCAGCTTAATGAGTAGGAAGAACTTTTTTACAGCACCGGTGCATGCAGAATGGTGTACGCAAGATGGAGGATGTTATGGCTGGTAAAATGGGAGATATTGCAATCAGTATAAGGAATGTAAGCAAGAAATTTGGTGAGGAAATAGTATTGAAGAATATTACGCATGATTTTGAATGCGGGATGGTGCACGGTATTGTAGGAATGAATGGATCGGGAAAAACAGTGCTGTTAAAATGTATCTGCGGTTTTTTATTACCTACAGAAGGACGCATTTATGTGAAGGATAAGCGGGTTGGGAGAGATATTGATTTTCCGGAATCGCTGGGCATGATTATAGAAAGTCCGGGATTTCTTCCGAATCTTTCCGGATTTAAGAATTTAAAATTACTGGCATCATTAAGAGGAAAGACAGACGATGAAACAATCCGAAGCGCCATTCGGCGTGTGGGGCTGGATGCAGAGTCTAAAAAGCATGTGGGGAAATATTCTATGGGAATGCGGGAACGGCTTGGGATTGCACAGGCTATCATGGAGGATCCCGATTTGTTAATCTTAGATGAGCCATTTAATGGTTTGGATAAGCAGGGAGTACAGGAAGTGTACGATCTGATCATGGAATTAAATGACCAGGGAAAGACAATATTCCTGGTCAGTCATAATGCGGCAGATATTGAGATGCTGTGTGATACGGTATGTGAAATGGATGCAGGGGTATTGAAAGTCTTATAAATGGGGGGGCTGAGGGAGGGGACGCTTTGTATACAGAGGTTGTGTACGGAAAGAGAAGGGGGCGGACCATGACAGGTGTTTGGAAGGCTTAACGCAGAACTGGCATTTTCTAACCTTCCCGAAGCGCT
>NZ_JAWYAJ010000045.1:0-8995 GCF_034124845.1 Robinsoniella sp. | reverse complement strand
TAAATATTTGTTTTTACCATAATATGCTTCCCGGAAAACAGCTTCGATCTCCGTTGGCAGACACTTTCTCGGATTGGAAGCCGTGCATCTGTCCTCACAGGCAATTTGTGACATCTCCACCACGGAAGCCTCAAAGGCGCTCTGATCCTTCCAGACATCCTGAATCTGCAGGGGTATCTTAAACTCTTTACAAAGCTTTTCCATGCCATGAATCAGGTTCACTACACCGGAGCGTACACTGTAACTTTCGTAACCAGCCAATTTCGCAAGCCTTGCATACTTTTGTGCCGCCCTGGTTTCTTTTTCACTGCCTGCATCCTGGATTCCCGCATTGTAAGTAATCACATATGGCAGCAGGACTGCATTTGCACGTCCGTGGGGCAGGGAAGCACGAATGCCCAGAATATGAGCCATTCCGTGATTCACCCCAAGGGATACGCTGTCAAATGCCATTCCGGCAAGACAGGAAGCATGATGCATATTCTCCCTGGCTGTCAGATCATCTCCCTGATGGTAGGCCCTGCGCAGGCTGTCAAACGCCATCTTAAATGCCTTTTCCGCCAGCGCATCCGAAAAATCGGTTGCATTGGAAGATACATAAGCTTCCATGGCATGAGTCAATACATCCATGCCGGTATCTGCCGTAATAGCCGGAGGCACACTCACCGTCAGATGAGCATCCAGCACTGCAATATCCGGCAGCAGACTGTCATCCACCAGGGGATACTTAATATTTTTCTCATGGTCTGAAATAATGGAAAACCTTGTAACTTCAGATCCTGTACCGCTGGTTGTTGGGATTGCAATGGATAAGCACCGGGGCAGCCCTGCCGTTCTCACTGCAAAATACATGATTCCTTTCGCTGCATCTATAGCTGAACCACCCCCAAAGGAAATCACCGTGTCCGGTTTGAACTCGTCTATAATGGAAATGCCTTTCATCACCAGCTCAATGTCCGGGTTAGGTACCACATCCGAAAATACATAGTACAAAATTCCTGCTGCCTCCAGTTTTTCTGTCACATAAGCAATTCTGCCGCTTTCCACCAAAAACTTGTCCGTTACAATAAATACCCGCTTCGTATCCGGACAAACGCCGGCAATATCCAATTCTCCCATAAAAATTTCTGTACCCAGCTGAAATGTTTTCATCTTCATTTCCTTATCCTCCATATTTTTTCTATCCGTTTCTTGAATGCCCTTACGCTGCACCGCCAATAAAGACTCATTCAAACCGGCTGTCTGCAAAAATGCAAGGCAACGCAAAAAGTGCCTCGGATAAAAATCATCCAAGACACTTCAACGCACCTTTAAGCTCTATGTGCTGCGCCGCACATAAAATATTCTGAAATTAATTATACTCATCAAGATATCAAAAGTCAAGAAAATTATGACTTGCCGTCATTTTTTCAAAAACTCTCTGGACCTGTACCGGTCCCGGTACTGCTGGGGTGTCACCCCATTGCATTTTTTAAAAACGCTTCCAAAATGGCTCTGGGAATTAAAACAGACATAGCTGCTGATCTCCGTCAGCGTTGCATCGGAATACTTCAGTAAGTTTTCCGCCCTTTTTACACGGACCCGGTTCATATATTCGTTCATGGATATGCCTTCTTCTCTTTTAAAGAGATGGGACAGGTAGTTTTTATTGATTCCAATCGCATCCGCCACTTCCTCCAGCCGGATTTTATACTGATAATGGTTTATAATATAATCCTTGCACTGTTCAATATAATTGGATCTGGCTTTTTCCTTCCTTGCTTCTTTAACCTGTCTTGTAAATTCCATGGTACTGAGTCTGCGCAGTTCTATTAACTGCCCCAGATCGCTGCACTTATCTATTTTATCAATATAAACGTCACTTAGAATGTAGGCTTCCGCCGGAGTGACCCCGCTGTCAATAGCCGCTCTTGTCGCCAGCGTAACTGCACAGATCGCCAGATTTCTCTGATGGTTCAGTTCCTTGCCTGACAGCTTACCTGCATTTTCAGCCAGAGAATCGCACATTTCCTTTGCTTTTATTTCATCGCCATTTTTTATGCAGTTAATCCACTGCATTTCTTCCATGTAGGTATGGTGATAGGCTTCTTCTTCTACCTTGCCGATTCGAAAAGATGCCTTATCCCGCTCCAGTTCTTCCGGATCTACATATGCCAGTTTGTTTTCCCGAAGCAGCTTATCCTCATCGCAAATTTCTCCGGTCACGACGGTGTAGATTAAGCTGATCAGGGACAGCATCTGCATAAAACCCAGTCTTGCAGGTGCTTTTTGCTGTATTTTTTCCATTTTATGAAGCTTGTAAAAGCGGTGTATCTCTACATTTGAAAGATATTGGGAACACATGGGACCTGCCAGAATATACTGGTTATCCCCTGCCTTAACGGCACTGAAACAGATTGCTTTATTTTCCGACACCACCACCGGACCGCTAATGCTGCGGCATTGGTCCATCAGGCGGCGAACCAGAATAGGGTCTGCCCCCAAAGGATTTTCCTCTTTATCAAAATTTCCGAAGCATTCCGTAATGCCAATACCATCCTCATAAAAAAACAGGGGAATATTCGATAACAGACACAGCTTTTGCATACTGTATTTCTTCTTTTTATCTATGACAAACACCCCTCTTTATCCTTGTTAACATCTCTGATAACCGGTATCTGTAATTCGGTCAGCCACTGGTTTCGGTCTTCAGCATTCCAGATTCCGTCAATGTAACTCTCCCTTGGATTCCCGGTTGTGATATATCCATTTTCTTCCACCCACTTAAATAAATAAGCATAGGCATTGGGCAGCTTTTCATAAGGTCCCTTATGCATAACGGATGCCACCACCACAGCCTCCATTTTCTTAAAAACAATACCCTCTATTTCTTTGCCAAACTGGTTGACCGCTTCGCAAAACTCTATATTTATATCCTTTTCCCGATATTCCCCATCCAGATATATGCAAAAACAGTATTCCGGTATGGCGCATTTCAAATCGGGATTGGCTTTTTGCACCGCAGCACCGATACCGGGAATGATTTGGAAGTAAGAGCTGTATCCGGGAATCGTAAGCTTCTTGGAATACACAATGCATTCCGGTATCTCTTTCACGATCCCCTGATACTGCCGCATACTTTCTTCTTCCCTGCCGGACAGCATAAATTCAATCCGGCTGATCTGCTCTCTGCCCTCTGTTAACTCTCGTTCAATTTCCCTTTTTCGGTTCTGCAGAATCTCTTCCATACCCTGTCCGTCCTGAATCAGTTTGATTTCACTGATGGACAGTCCAATCTGGCGCAGTGCCTGGATATGATGCAGCTTCAGAATTTGTTTAGCTGCATAAAAACGGTATTTTGTTTCATCATCAATATACTCCGGCTTCAGAAGTCCTACCTCATCATAATAGCGCAGTGTTTTTATCGTTGTCTTGCAAAGCTTGGAAAATTCCCCGATCCGGAACATATGATTCCCTCCTGTGTATCCTCAGACGTATTTTACGTTATTATACATCCTCCCTTAAGGGGAGAGTCAAGTATTTTTCCAAAAAGATTGATCGGTTGCCCGATTCCCTCTGTCGTTTTCTGATACCGGAGCGATAATGACCCGGTCATCCACCGCCAGTCCTTCTTTAATCTCTGTCATTTTCTCAGAGCTGATACCGGTTTTTACTATTTTCCTGGTGACCAATCCGTTTTCTATGGTATAAACATAGTCATTATCGGCATCCGAATACACTGCTTCCACCGGAACCGTCATAACCGAATCCCTGGAAGCAGCAAAGATATCCACATCCGCTTCTGCTCCCAGATACAGCTTGCTGTTCGTATTTTTAATCTTTATTTTTACGGTCACTTTGGGCTTTCCGCTGGTTTTCACCGCAAGGCGGGATACCTCGGTTACTTCACCGTCATAATCCTTGTCATTGCTGGTAATGACTGCTTTCTGGCCTTTTTCCACATTTGCCGCGTCTTTGGTGGATATCTCAGCCGCTAAATACAGATCTTTTGCACTCTCCAGGGTGAAAAGAGGACTTCCCTGGGCGGCATAAGCACCTTCCGTAACATTGCACTGGGTTATGACACCTTCAAAATCTGCCTCCAGGATTTTGGGCTCCTGCTCCCCAACGTCTGTTTTCATTTCTTCCAGTGTGAGGAGCTGTTCCCCCGCTGCCACACTGTCCCCTGTCTGTATATCCATCGACTTTATTACAGACGTCGTTTCCGTATAATATGTTTTTTGCTTTAAGCTGTTTATGATTCCTGTTTCACTGATTATTTCCTGGATGTCGCTTTTTGTGACCCGCACTGTTTCGTAATATGAAGGCGCCGCCAAAGCGTATCCCGCACCTGCAGCACCTGCCAGAACCACTGCTGCAATTATGATATTCCGAATTGTTTTATTCCTTTTCTTCATCGCAATCTCTCCTCTACTCTGCGCCTTTTAACGCACTAACCATATCAATTTCTTTTACTTTTCTGGAAAATAATACATTTACTTCCACAGATACCAGCATTGTGATGGCAACGCTGATCACAATGCTTGGCAGACTGATCTCTGTCATCATGTCAAAATTGTCTCCCAGCATTCCGCACATCAAATCTATAATCCATTTTCCCAGTAAATAGCCGGGGATTAGTCCCAGTGCACTGAGCCATATATTCTGGCGCAGCATCAGAAGCCGTATTTTCTCAGATTTAAACCCAAGTACCCGCAGCGTTGCAAATTCCCTGAGTTTTTCCGTGAAAGAAAGCACACCTAAGTTGTAGAGCACTACAACCGCCATTAGAACCGCAGCTGCCACCATGATATAAATAATGGAGTACATGGTATCCATCATTTCGGTGACAGAAGACTTCAGCTTTTCAATATTCCAAACCGTATAGGTCACGGCATCCGGGTCTATATTTGCCTTTGTCAAAAATGAAGTAGGCTGGTAATGGTATCCCTGTTCCTCAAAATAGTCCTCGTACAGTGTAATCCCCTGCGCCACCGGATCCCGGTAAATTGCCTTAATTTTGGAATCTGCCCATTTGCTTTCCCCATAGAGATGCCAGGAGACTTCATCTCCCACCTCAACTCCCAGGATATCCGCCATATGATAACTGATAGAGACTCCGTTTACCGGGAGCTTTTGTTCCTTTCGTCTGCCGTCCGTAAAAACAGTGAGGCTGGATTCCGGTTCCAAAACGGTTACTCCTGTTGTCTTTTTGATTCCGTTGGCACGCAGTTCTATACTCCCCTCCTGAATGGTCTCTCCCGGATAAGGGATATCCGAAGCTGACAGGTCATCGGTCAGCAGAACCTTATTCCGATACTGGGTGAGCTGTCCATACTTCCATTCATTAATGTTGTTCAGGGAATCCACCATTCCCAGTGCACAGGTAAGCAGGCTCATACACCCTGTAATTCCTACTACTGCCATAATACTTCTGACTTTGCTTCTCAGCGTATCCCTCAGATTCCACTGAAAATCAAATCCGGTTCCCTTCCACCAGGCTGTCTTTTCAAACCACATATGCCTGGAAATGCGGGGAGGCCTGGTACGCAGCGCATCAGCCGGTTTTTCTTTTAAGATTTTATTGCAGGCAATCCAGGTTACCAAGGTACATGCCGCCACTGCCCCTCCCGCAGCGAATACCGCCTGGGGCAGTAAAGTCACAGTAAGGGGCGGAAGGGAATACAAGCCCGACTGCATCTCAAAGAACAACGGCGTAAGTGTAAGCGGCCCCACAATCAGTCCAAGCAAGGCACCCGCCAGGGACGGTATCATACCATAGCAGATAAAATGCCTCATGATTTTCTTATCTTTATAACCCAGTGCCTTCAATGTTCCGATCTGTGTTCTCTGATTATTGATGATTCTGCTCATGGTGGTCATGATTGTAAGCAGTGCCACTGCAATAAATACAAAGGGAAACAGATCCCCCATTGCCTTATTCTGAAGTATTTCTTCCCGGAACTGCTGATAGCTGCCCTGCCCTTCCCTGGAGAGAAATACGCTGTATGTACCATCTAACTTTCTCTCAATCTGTTCTTCTGCTTTCTGATAATCTGTTGTATTGAGAAGTGCCGCCATCTGGTTATATACTCTTGGGAACCCCTGAGGCAGCAGATCCATTCCCCCATATACCACTCCAATGTTCCGGGGATTTGCCATACTGTCAAAGGAAGCCGAAGCATAGACATATTCCGGACTTATCATAATCCCCAGTATTTTCTTGCTGATTACAATTCCTTCCACCTGCATATCCAGGGTATCTCCAACAGAAATCCCCCTTGCCTCTGCAAACTTATCACTCAGCCATATGCCGTCTGCAGCAGGGTCAAAGCTCTCCCCGCTAATCACTTTACAGGAAGAAATCCCCGCCTCATTCATCAGTAAAATCTCCAGTTCCGGATCTCCGCTTAAATCAGCCGTACCTTCCAGGTGAAGACGCCTTGAGGCATCTGACACGCTATCCACCTTCAGCAGTTTTGCCACATCACTATCCGTAAATGACTTTCCATAGAGCCAGATATCTGCCAGATGGGTTTCCGCGTAATAGCTGTCGATTCCCTTTTGAAAGGTATACCACTCACTTCCGATTCCTGCATATACAAAGATCGCCAGGAATGTCATCAGCCCAATAGAGATAAACTGCATTTTATTATTTTTCATATCCCGCAGCATTTTAAGAAACAGCATTACCACTCCACCTCACTTACGGATTTGGGATTCTCATTCACCGTGACGCTGCGGATTTTTCCATTTTTAATCCGTATTACCTTATCTGCAGCTTCCGCCAGGGCACTGTTATGGGTAACAATAATAACCGTTCTCTTATGTTCCCGGCTCATATTCTGGAGCATGGTCAGAATCAAAACACCCGTTTCTGAATCCAATGCCCCGGTAGGCTCATCGCACAGCAGCATTTTTGGATTTTTGCAGACAGCCCTGGCAATGGATACCCTCTGCTGCTCGCCCCCTGACAACTGGGTGGGGAACTTATTCTGATGTTCCAAAAGCCCTACCGACTGCAGCATTTCACCCGGATCCAGACTGTCCTTTGCAATTTCCTTTACAAGTGCAACATTTTCATATACCGTCAGTGTTGGAATTAAATTATAAAACTGAAAGACGAATCCCACATCTTCTGCCCGGTACTCCGATAATTCTTCCGCTTTCAGATCTGAGATCTCCCGTCCTCCTACTACGATTTTCCCGCTGGTCACATGATCCATGCCTCCCAGGAGATTTAAAAGGGTTGATTTTCCTGCACCGCTTGGTCCCAGTATGATTACAAATTCTCCTTCATCAATCGTAAAATTTAACTGATTGACCGCATACAGAACTTTATCCCCTATGGGATAACTTTTCACTACCTCCTCAAATGCAATTAACCGGCTCATAGATCCTCCTCTCAATGGCTTTCCTTATCCATTTTCCAAAACTTGAAATATATTTCATGTTTTGAATTTTACCATCCCCGGAGCGTTTTGTCAACAAAACCTGAAACTTTTTTCACCTTATTTGACAACCTGTCTTTAAGCGGTTATACTATAACAAAACTACAAAATCTTAAAAAGAAAGGCTTTTAGAATGAGTGATGTAATTAAAACCCCCGTTCAGCAGCGTTCTATTGATAAAAAAAATCGTTTACTCAAAGCCGGTCTTGACCTGATGCGGGAACGAGGTTATTATCATGTAAATGCTGCTGAAATAGCAAAAGCTGCTGGTGTATCAACCGGCATCTTTTACCGCTATTTTGAAAATAAAATGGATCTTGTATTAGAAATAATGAACCAGATCGTAAATGACAGCTTTAAGCCGCTGATACAGGAATTTATACAAAAAGATATGGATCAAACCAATTTCATTACATTTATCAGTAAATTATTAGATGAACTCAGTGAGATTCATGAAGGGCTTGGGATTCTCCACAATGACGTGAACACCCTTCTGAGTACAGACGAAACAAAATGCAACCTCTGGATGACATTAGAAGACCAGATTATGCAGCTATTCGTCAATGCTGCCAAGCAAAGTAATCTTAAGATGGTAAATCCGGAAGAAAAAGTCCACATTGCCTATAATCTGGTAGAATCCTATTGTCATGAGAAAGCATTTCATAAGCATGATTATATCGATTATGATATATTGAAGCAGGAAATCATTAAAACGCTGGTTCATATTATACTCGCCTGAAATATGAAGAATAAACTCTGAATTTAGGAACTAAAATGTAAAAAACAGTATATCCTATACTAGAGCGTGTTTCTTTAGCTAGAAAGAGGAGGGATGACTGCTATGAAAAAAGAACTGCCTTATTTTAATATCGGTGACTCTTTTGGCGGCAACCAGGACTGGTTCCACAATTTTCTCATGCACATGGGCGGATGTGCTGCTGCTACTGCCTGTGACAGCTGCATTTATTTTGCACTGCACCGGGACTTAAGGGCTCTCTATCCATTTGATGTGAGCCATATAACCATGGAAGATTATGAAGCCTTTGCCATGAAGATGAAACCCTATCTGCGCCCCAGAGCAGGCGGCATAAAAAAACTGGCAATCTATATGGACGGTTTTAGCGAATATCTGAAAAGTTTGGGAAATCAGGATGTTATCTCTATGGAAGGATTCTCCGGAGATCGCTCTTATGAAGAGTCAGCCGCATTTATCATTGACCGGATAGATCAGGGTTATCCCATTCCCTATCTGATGCTGAAACATACAGACTGTAAATTCAAGGATTATTCCTGGCACTGGTTCCTGCTTGTGGGATATGAACAGACAGAATCCGATGTAATGGTTACTCTTGCAACTTACGGAAAAGCAACCGTTTTTTCTCTCCGGGAATTGTGGCATACCGGGTATGAAGAGAAGGGCGGCATGATACGGTATCAAGTGACGTAGTGATGCAATGAATTGGGGTTTTGCTGAGTAAGGACGCTTTGTATAATATAGGTAGTGTACGGAAAGAGAAGGAGGCGGACCAGGAGCGGTGTTTGGAAGGCTTAACGCCTTCCAAACA
>NZ_JAWYAJ010000044.1:0-2058 GCF_034124845.1 Robinsoniella sp. | reverse complement strand
CAGCATTAGTTGCTGCTGAACAGGCAAATGCTGCCAAATCTGACTTTCTTTCCAGGATGAGCCATGAAATCCGTACTCCTATGAATGCAATTATCGGTATGAGTGCAATAGCAGCCCGTTCTATCGGTGATGATGAGCAGGTGGCAGACTGCATCTCCAAGATCGGTATCTCTTCCCGTTTTTTGCTGGCTCTGATCAATGATATTCTGGACATGAGCCGGATAGAAAGCGGGAAGATGCTGCTGAAAAAAGAGAAGATACCTGTGGAAGAGTTCTTAACAGGGGTGAACTCTATCTGTTATTCTCAGGCGGCGGCTAAAGGTGTGGAGTATGAGTGCATTGTGGATCCGGTTCTGGATGACTACTACATAGGGGATGCCATGAAGCTGCAACAGGTATTGATTAATATTCTGAGCAATGCAATTAAATTTACCAACGAAAGCGGTAAAGTCACTTTTTCAGCAGCACTGCAAAGGAAGACCAAGAATGATGCTGTTCTGCGATTTATCATCAATGATACCGGCGTTGGGATGAGCGAAGATTATCTGGTGCATATCTTCGAGCCTTTTTCACAGGAGAGTTCCGGTACAACTGCTTTGTATGGCGGTACCGGGCTGGGGCTGGCGATTTCCAAAAACATTGTGGATATGATGGATGGTAAAATAACTGTTCGTTCCATAAAAGGAATCGGATCGGAATTTACTGTAGACGTAAAGCTTGGCATTACAGAGGAAGAGAAGCTGCGCCATAATCAGAAAAAAACCAATTATAATTTCTCCCACCTGAAAACACTGGTGGTAGATGATGACGTGGCTGTCTGTGAAAGCACAATAACCACTCTTCAGGAAATCGGAATCAAGGCGGAATGGGTGGACAGCGGGCGTAAGGCAATTGACCGCGTAAAAATGCTGTGGGGTATTGGAAAATATTATGATATGATCCTGATAGACTGGAAAATGCCTGAAATGGACGGGATAGAGACTGCCCGCCGAATCCGTGAGATTGTAGGACCGGAAGTTACTATTATTATTATGACAGCTTATGACTGGCTGTCCATTGAACATGAGGCGAAGCTTGCCGGCGTAAATTTACTGATGAGTAAACCAATGTTTAAATCCTCACTGGTCTCTGCATTTACCAAGGCACTGGGTGAACAGGAAGAACAGACCCATCAGGAGGAGGTAATCAATTATGATTTTACCGGCAAACGTGTGCTGCTAGTGGAAGATAATCTGATTAATACAGAGGTGGCTGCCATGTTGCTGGAGGACAAGGGATTTACCGTTGACACGGCGGAACACGGCCTGCGGGCGATAGAATTGTTCAGTAAATCAGAACCGGGATATTATGATGCCATCCTGATGGATATCCGAATGCCTTTGATGGATGGATTAACGTCGGCAAATAATATCCGTCATCTGAGCAATGTGGATGCCGAAACCATACCGATTATTGCCATGACTGCCAATGCTTTTGACGATGACATTGAGAAAAGTAAAGCAGCAGGAATGAATGCCCATCTGGCTAAACCCATTGAACCAGACCGGCTGTATCAGACATTATATGACTTTATCTTTGGAAAGGAGATCTGATGGAATGGGTGGATTAAAAAAGGGGGAAGCCAGCATGATTCAGGATTGCGATCTCTCAACGGATCAGATGGAAGCCATATTGGACAATGCTCCTGTAGGCATTTATGTCAGTGCTTCCGAGAACATGGAACTGCTGTATGCCAATCAGCTGGTTAGGGATTTACTTTTTCAAAATCAGGTATTTGATGGAATTACTTGTTATCAGGCGGCAGGTTATGAGAAGCCGTGTCCATTCTGCCATGCACGCGACATGAGCCGGGAAGAGCTTATGGTTCGAGAATTTCACAGTCCCCTCAATAACCGCACTTATCAGCTTAGCGGTAAAATAATCGACTGGGGTGACAAATCTGCGCATATTGAGTACATTCTGGATATTACGGATAAAAAAAGGGAAGAGGTTCAGTCCAAGGCAGTTAAGTAAGAGCTGCAGACAACTTTTGCGAACATTCCCTGCGGCTTATGCGTT
>NZ_JAWYAJ010000043.1:0-49778 GCF_034124845.1 Robinsoniella sp. | reverse complement strand
CAGATACTACAGAACATATATTTCCTTCATTTTTTTGAGTTACCACTTTAGTATATGCGTCATATGACGATATGCTTGATTGCTTAAAGTAAACATTTCTTGCTGGATGTTGATTGCTTTCATATATTACATCTGGATCTTCTATGGTATCTTTCACAGCATTAAGGTTGTTAGACATAATCGCATGTCCTGATGTTATATGCCCTGTCCAGGTGGTATCGGAGCATATAACTTTATCGCCTAATATGTCTACAGTTTCTATAACGTTCCCCATATTACTGCCTGCTATACATTCTTAAAGTTTGGGATAGATCCGTACTCTTTCTCGTATGAGTCTAAATTCCCTTCCAGCAATGTTTTCATAGCTTTAGCCATCTGCGGGCTCATTCTAATTATTATTTCATTATCTACATCTTTGTGTTGACTACTATCCTTGCCCTCGTATATAAATTCTCTTTTAAATTGCAAACAGAAATCAAAAAAAGTGTTGCTGATTGTTAATCCATTTGCATATACTTCGTTTCTTACCTCTTTGTTATCATCGGTGTTTGCTGCTGCTGAAACTTCATTTTTGTTCTCCATATACTTATCCTCCACGCATTTTTTTCTTAATTATAACCTATATTCTTTTTCTATTCAACTAAAAGAACCTGCGCAAGGCTGTTTAAAATATAGCAAGAACAAACATCCGTCATTAAGCCCTTATAATATATTTTTCCGCAATAAACCCGGAATACTTCTTATCTATTAGAATCTGGTACCAACCGGATTCTTTATTTATAACATCCACCAGATTGTCTTTATTTAATGTCTGGTATGGACCTGCAATATTACCATAATTAATCCCTGGTCCTTTCCGGACATTTACACCGTCTCCTATGCACTTTCCAACCCAGATAGAATTGCCTGTTCCTTTGACAATGGCATCGAAGCCCGCACTCTTGATCTGTCTTACTAACATATCTGCATTCTTTTTATTAGAAAATGAGCCGCACTGAACTTTATATTGTCCTGCTTCTTCTTTTATGATGGCATCGTATCCATTACTTTTAAGTGCCGTTACCTGCTTTTCTGCATTTGCTTTGTTGCTGTAACTGCCAGCCTGCACTTTATACGTACCGGTTTGCTCCGGTTCTGGTTGTGGCGTTGGTGCCGGTTTAGGCTGTTCTTCTTTTATACCTGTAATAGCCTCCATAATATTTAATATCTTGCCGCCATATCCGCTACCTGCAGCCCATCCTTTGCCTTTTGGATTCTCCTGGATGCCCAGCCACTCTACATACTCAGCACAACCCCTTTCTACAAAGTTAAATCTTGGGTCTACACATTCTTTCTTTAAAGGATCTGTGCAGGCATAAGCTTTAAGGTGTTGGATCTGCGCCCTGATACCAGTCTTTGTGTTGGGGAAGGAATTGCCTTTCATGCCGTTTTGAGTCACACCCATCCCGCAGAAATTGTTCTGATCCAGGGTGACGGCGCTGTCTTTAAAAGTAAAATTTCCGGTTTCCAGGCAGCTTTGTGCAAATGCAATATCTCCGCGGATTCCTTCAGCCTTGCCTTCCTGGATGTACTGCGGAACCATATCAAGAACGGATTGTGCCACGATGGGATTTTTGGATTGAATATATTTTTGCATCTGCTCTGCTGTAGCCGTAGCTTTACCAGTAATCTTTGTGCCGGTTGTCGCTGTGCTTCCGGAAATCTTCTTTTTAAATGCATGCCATGCAGATTCATTCAGGACATAAGGATTGGGGCAGATCTTCCCGTTTACATCATAGTGGCGAATAACCCGGTCAACTGGAATCCCATATTTTTGCATTAGCATCTTTGTTAACTCTATGGTTGCTTTTACTGTAGCATCTTCGTAATACCAATCCTGGTCATTGGCATTCATTGTGGCAGTACTCCGTTTCCGGACGCACATCTCTATGTTTAAAGTATTGTAATTATTTGCCTTGCCGTAGAATGCTCCGCCGCCGCTTCCCTGTCTGCCCCCTCCTACGCTCCATGCTCCGTTGCTGTCTTCCACGCTCTGCCAGACCTCTCCCGAAAATCCTACATAGTAATGTGCACTGGCTCCAACATCTCCGCTAGCATAGTAAGTACAGTTTGCTTCTGCTCCACCCAGGGCGCCGACATAGTGTATAACAATGTATTGTATTCCCTGACCATTTCTACCGTTGTAGTGGTTATAAGGTGTGATTTTCTTATTTATCTGCATAATGTTACCTATCCTTTCTAAAAAGAAAAGAGAGCGATTTACTCGCCCTCCGTGATTTCCGGTAATCCTGCTACCGATGTTAATACCGACAATACCCCAGCCAATGCCGCTGTAGATCCAACCATTACCCAGTTAACATCTCCCATTGCTGCCGTTGTACCAATGCTGGCAATTGCCGCCTGTGCTACCGTTTTAATTGCTCTAACTGCCGCTGCTTTTAACCAATTCTTTGTAATTTTACCCATTTTAAATCCTCTCTTTCTATAAATATTGGACTGCCATGAAGATCAGCCCAGTTGCCAGTGCCCCAGATATAACAGAAACTATGGTTGTAAA
Organism: Robinsoniella sp.; assembly: GCF_034124845.1. NCBI lineage: Bacteria > Bacillati > Bacillota > Clostridia > Lachnospirales > Lachnospiraceae > Robinsoniella > Robinsoniella sp. The sequence goes on along the minus strand of NZ_JAWYAJ010000043.1, from coordinate 47,221 downwards.
TGCTGTCTTCTTTGCACTATTCCAACGCTCTGCCGGTTCGTTTTCCAGCTTCTGCAGCCGGTCTCCCTGCTTTTTCTGTTCTTCCATCATCGTTTTCATGTTTAGCGCTAATTCCTTAACTGACATTGCCAGTTCCTGTATACACTTTTGCTGCGCTTCCAAATCTGCCACACGGGCTTTTAAAGATCTGCTATCCTTTCCAAGCTCCGCTATTTTTACTGCCACTTCTTCATCATTCATTCTCGTCCCTCTCCTTGTGCCATTATTTTTGTGCATAATAAAAAGACCTTTCGGTCCTGCTCGTGCTTCCATATGCCCTCCTTATTTCTCCGAGAAAATGAATTCTTTTTCTTCTATGGTAATCCAACCTTTTGCCAATGCTTTTTCTACAACCGCTACATCTTTTGTATTACCATAAATTCTTTTAATTGTATAAAACATACACATGCCCTCCTACATTCCTAAGATTTCTAAGGTTAAAGTGTCAACAGTTTCTTCCAAAGACTTTATTCTCTCTTCTGTCTCGTTCGGCTTAATTAGCTCGATCCGGATCAAATCACCGAGTACTGGTGTAACTTCACCTGTCTCTGTGATATTTGTATCAATTTCAGCTTCTTTTCGCTTCTCAATATCAACAAGCTTAGTATATCCTGTATAAAGCTGCAGCTCTTCTTCATCCTGCGCTGACAGCCTATAGATTTTTTTTGTATTCTCAGGGTTAAATGCTGTTTCTACCTCAGTTAATGTAGCATTACCGGGCAAAATAAAGAACACAATCTTTTCCGGTGTGCTGTCTACTCCACAGGTAATAAGTTCAAAAGTTTCATTATTAATTAATTTGATTTTTTCCATATTATCATCCTTTCTTTAATTAAGGCTCACCCTCTCTGGCGTGTGATTTAAACCCGATACGTCTACCTACGGGTACCATATTTTTTAATATTTATTTTTAGAAGGCTATTATGATGCTTCCGACAAGCCACTCGTTTGCAGCAATTGCTTTGTTGGTAAGCACTAAGACATCCCCGTTCGACTCCGCTTTTATTGTTGTATTATAATTTGCATTATCATAGTTTCCATAAAATGTATGCTTCGGTCGTGTTCCAGCCGGCAGAGCTATAAGTTTATGCCATACATTTAATGGTAAGGGGGATTTTGCCTGCAATGCAATTGTTACTATAAGAATTTTACCTACTTTATCAGTTATTACATTACCGGAAATATACCAGGGATTATACATTCTGTCGAAGTTGTATGTGGTAGTCAAATTCGTGTTTATCTCATTGATCGCCCCTACGATCTCTTTACTTGTCGTGTTCAAGTTCGCCGCTGTGCCTACCCCAAGTTTAGATTTAATGCTGGTAAGCAAAGTTGCAAATGTTATTTTCTTAGTTTTACTCGTATCCTGTATGACCATCAGATCCGCATCGCTCGCCGTGGTGGCCTGCGTCAGGTCCGCTATTTTTCTTGTTGCCATGCTATTCCTCCTTACAAATTAATATATAACCATCAGTATCAACCAGAGAATAGTCATCCATCGTAGTAATTTTAAATATCTCCGGAACTATTCCAACGGCTAATTTATACTGTTGTCCGGTATTAACCGGGTTTGGGCTTATGCTTACATCGTTTATAACAATATTTGCTACTGCCATTACGATACCACCACCCTTACCGGTTCAATCCAGGTTTCATCACCTATCAGATAAATGTATTTTAGTGTATACATTCCCGCAGTCAGTGGGCATATATAAGCATCTATGACATGGTCATCTACTACACATCTGCCTTCTGCTTCCAAAGATTCATCCTCTGATAGAAGTTCATAAGTGGCATTCCGGATCAGAAATTCCCCGCCTGCTTCAGATGTTATCTCAATCTGCACATGCCGTTCTTCTCCGATATCAAACTTTACTTTAAGCATCCGCCCACCCCCTTTTCGTTTAGAATTCTGCTACCGTAATATGTTTTTGCGGGCAATATAGCCTTATATGGAATTGGCTTTAAAATGACTGTCTTCTTAGAAGCATCATACATAAAGAAGATTCTGGTCATAAATGTTTCATTGCCAGCTTCATCAGCTGCATACAGCTCTAAAATATATGTGCAGTCCTCATCTCCAGGGACCTGTACTTGCCACAGATCCCCTTCCATGCGTTCAAATACGATTTCTATTTGATCAACTTTTCCTATCAAGCGTTTTACTGCCATAGGATCACCGCCTAATCCGTAACTTCTACAGAAATAATATAAGTTGTTCCAGCGTCTACCGGGTTTGGCGTAATCGTTACAGACTTGATAGTCGGCGCTACCTGATCCAATGTAACTGTTCTGGTAACTGTACTGGATTTCCCTGCAGTATCCGTTGACACAACTGTAATTGTATTGCTTCCCGCAACAAGTGTTAATGCTTTTGAAAATGTACCATCTGCGTTAACTGTAACGGCTTCCGCTGCGCCGGCATTCAGTTTTACTGTTACTGTACATGGACTGGAAGTTGCATCGTTAGTAACTCCGGTCACCGTGCATGCTGCCTGGTTTGTAATTAAGTTATCCACCGGTGCTGTTACGGACAGTGTTGGTGGAACTGTATCTACAACGAAAGTAACGGTTTTCTGTACTGCAGGATTCCCGTCGAAATCAGAGGCATCCACTTTAATTGTGTTGCTACCCTCTGCGAGAGCTGTAACGGGAACGTAACTGCAGGTGTAATTCTTGCCGTTTTGCGTCTTAGTAATGCCGGATGTAATAACATTGGATCCAATGGTAATTTTAATTGTATCTGGATTAACACCGGAGTCAGCATCTGTTATCGTAAATGCAATGGTCGGCTTATTATTGGTAATCCGTGCGCCTGCCGTAGGTGCTGTAATTGTAATTACCGGTGCCACCTTTTCTTTTACTTTTAACTTAAGGCTTTCACCCAGTGTTGCATCTGTGTCTGCCTTAGTTGTTACGTTTCCTGCCTCATCCGTAGCTTTTACAGTAACTGGGTAATAGTGCCCAGCATTTACATTGTAAGATGACCCAGAGGGCGCTGTAATGGTTGCTTCGTACTTTTTAGAAGTACTATTATAAGTAAGCGTATGGGTTTGGCCATTTATAATGGCCTGAACTGTTTTTACTGCCATGTCTTTTCCTCCATTTAAATAACGCCCAAGGCTCCCTGGACGTCTGATTTTAGCGTTTCTATATCTTTTTTTGCCTGCGCAAGATCTGCAAGGATACTGGCTGCACCGCCGCTTTCTAATTGCTTTAACAGCTCCTGCAGGGCGGCAAATTGCTCATTGGTGCTGTTTAACAAGGCTTTCATGTCTTCTATGGTGGCAAGCTGTTTTACTTCGCCTGCCGCAAAAGTTGCAAATACTTTCTTGGTATCCAGCATTACTGCAAATTCACCAGGGCGCATTTTAGAAGGATCGAAGTCTTTTTCATTCCCTCGCCGTATTAGAATAATCATCTGTTCCCCTCCAATAATTTGTCTAACTTTTTTTCGATTCTTTCCAAACGTTCATAATGGCTATTTACCGCCGAAACAAGTAGTGGAATTATCTCTATATAAGAAACACCCTTGTATCCTTCCCCGCCTTCCGAAACTATGCCGTATTCGTCCCCGAATACTTTTTGCACATTATCTGCATTTAAACCCATATGCAATTTTTTGTCTTCTCCATCTTTCCACCGAAAGATGATGGTTTCAAGCTTGCTAAGGGTTTTTTCTGCATCTGTAATATGCGATTCAATATCTTTAAGCCTTGGATCAGAGTCATTAATAATTCCCCCAGCTTTTATGCTACCCTCCACATAAAGATCGCTAAATATTGCAACATGTTTATAAAATGATGATTCACAATAACATTGCATATCCCTTTCTTTAAAATCTAGCCAAAAAATGGTATCTAATTCTATTCCAGGACCCCTGTTTTTGGCTATGAATATTTCGCGTGAATCATACGATGCCGAAATATCATTAAAAGTATCATATACAGATAGCCCATAGCTTTGTAGTGCCTCACCCGGATTTTCTTCTATGTTCCCCCTAATGGTAATTCCTGCGCTGCCTAGTGTTAAAGTCACATTTTTGTTTTTAGTTTGAGAACATAACCACCCATCGTTACTTATTTCAAGAGTACCTGATGTATTTTTGAATGTAGAACCAGTTATTGTAGATCCTTCTATATCAATACTTTTTATCCTGCCTGCTTCGATCCAATCTGCGTTAATACCTATAGCCTGAATGACATTCAAAACAGCATTTCCATATTTATCGAATCCACTTTCAAAATTTGCTCCTCCGTCAAGGCTTATAAAAAAACCATCTATGGATCTTTTGTAAACAACCTCACTGTCTTTCATTTCGGGCTTGTCGTGCATGTACTTTATCATGCTTCCGTCATCTTCTCTAGTAATTGTCTCGTAGTATCCAAGAGAGTTTAGTGCCAGGCTATTAAGTTGTTGCACTGCGATATCATATGCTGATATCTCTTTTTTAGCTTCCTCTCTGGCTTTTATTGCCGCCTTAGTTATTTGATCATATTTCTGGGATGAATTTCTGGCGGGTGTCTCGGCATCGCACGAAAGGCTTTCATATCCCCCCATCGTATATGATAAATTTGTAATATAGCAATAGTATGAATTATTTTTACGGTCAGTTACAATGGCACAGTCACCTGCCTCAATAGATGGATCAGAAAGGCAGCTTGTATCCAGTGGTCGGAATTTCATACCTCTTATTTTTGCTCCTAGATAATTAGCTACTGATAGAGCTTTGCCGTATTCAATTAGAGGATTGCTATCAATTTTGAGCACATATCCTTCGCTTCCATTTAACATTGTCTCTCCAGGCAGTGTTTCGCCTACAGCATTTTTACCGTCTGTTGCTGTTACACTAATACCTGTTATTACCACATCGTCTACTGCTATTTTCAGGGAAGACATACTATAAACATGATGATATGGTTGTTTATCCGAAAACTCCCCACCGTCTGCAGAATCACCCGAATTATAATTTATAAAGTTTCCGCCATCTACATTTGTCCCGTTGTAATCTACCAGATTCCCTCCATCCAACTCATTTAATGCAGGAAATACAGCCGTGTTAAACCACTTAAGCTCCAAGCGCCCATCAGCATTACATCTGGCATAACATCCGGCTATCTGGGCGCAGTAAGCAAGTATCTCCCTGTATGTTACCTGTGGGTTTTCTCCAAACGGGGACTTTTCTATACGGTAGGTGTAATTGTCAAATCGAGTTGTATTCAATATGACCCCGCATTTACTGCAGCAATAATTTACAATAGTCTGCAGATTGGCCGGGAAGCTTAATTTACCATCATATTGCTTATCAAATTTGGTCATATTGTCCAGGCATTCCAGGGTGATAATACTTTGAGTCGATGTTGGATCATCTGCGTTAAATATGCCTTTCTTAAGCCATTCAATGCGACTCTCCAGTTGTAGTCCTACAAACACCGTAACTATTGCGTCTGTAAAATTATAGTCGCTGTATTCGTCTTGCATGTTGTTTATATTCAGTGTAAGCTTCCCGATCACTGCAGATCCGATGACAAAGCTTCCCGGACTGCTTACACCGTCATCTATTTTCACCCCGCCCTGCATGATCTGGCTTCCTGACAGCTCTAAGACTGTACCATTGGAAAGTAATATATTTACTTTTGGTATGAATGAGCGTTTATCTTCATACAGGGCTTTTCTATATTCTAAACTTGTATTAACCATTCCTTTACCTTTCTATCAGATCAAAAGATAAGGACGTGTACCGCTTATAATTTACGGTCCACGCCCTTATGGGTGCTGTCCTGTCCCCTACATAAAATGTGCGGATCTCATTTGTTCCACTCATTGCGTCTGGATAAGTTACCTGTATATATTCTGGGTTCACTGCCTGCAGGATGGAGGCTGTCTCCTGTGGCGTTGGATTTACCCAGCTTACAGAAATCTTTCGCTTCTGTCCTACCCGGTTTTTATGCATGATCGTATCTTCTGTACGTCCTGCCTCGGATGTCGATATGTCCTGCAGACCCCAGGTGAATGTGGTAGGGTCTTTTACATCTGCCCCATTTATTTCTAACATTGCCAATAACACCACCTCCGTTTTGGGCAATAAGAAACCCACCTACAGGTGTAAGTGGGTGTAAATTCTTCGTAGATCAATTGTTTAATTCAATACTAACAGCTTTTACTGAAGGTATACTTTCTTTCGTTTTAGTTAATGCTCTCGTTACCTCAGTTACTCCATTAAACTCTCCATAAATAGTTACTATGTCATCTGTTATAATATTACTCTCTTTATATGCCTCTGAATGCTCCACTAAATATTCATTACCAAGCCACATATCCAGATCATCATTTTCGTTGCATCTATAATATGGCTCTCCATTGAATATCCCTCCGTCCATCTCCTGATTTATTTTGACATTCAATTTAATTTTCGCCCCTAAATAATCATCTGGATTTCTTCTAAGCTCATCATAATTGTAAGTTTTGCACTCAGATATAAATTGATCTACTTCTATTTTTCTTTTTTCCTGCTCAGATTGCGCCTCATTAGCTTTAACTTCATCATAATCTTCTTTTTGCTTTTTATAAATTTTTTTAGATGATTTTCCATAGCTTTCAACAATTGCTTCTTTCAAATAAAGATATCCTAAAACTTTGCTGTCAACTCTCCCTGTTACCGAAACATATTTTCCTTTTTCCGTTTTGTATGGTGAGGACAAATCGATTGATATCATCCCTGTAAATCCGTCTATTCCCTTTTTTATGCTAAAACTGCTATCATTACTGACATAATCAATAGGACCTGATATTGTAACATATTTATCTATATAATCTTCATAGTTATTGTAAAGATCTAAGTAAAATATATCTATTGCGAAAACCGATTCTGGCGCTGGCTCATCAGCACTATTTTTTGATTGTGTATCAATTTTTGCCATAGTAGTCTCGGTCTCAATAGTAATACCATTCCCATCTGCTGCTATTTCTTTATCATCGTTTATTATATTGGACATTACGCCAAAAAACACAAATAATATAATTGTAAATATAATTGGTTTTAAATATCGTCCTTTTTTTTGCTTTGTATTTGAGTAATGATTACTTTTATTTGAATCAGAAAAAAACTGGTTAGATTTATTCTGATGTTCATCTTTATACGATGACAATCTCATCCCACAGCTTTCACAATATTCATCTGTTCCATTTACTGGATCACCACAATATGGGCATTTATTTAATTGGTTCTTGTTCATATTTATATCTTTATTGATAGGATATCCGCAACCAGGACACGAATCAGCTTTATCGGATATTTTCCACCCACACTCTGGGCATTTTACTAATGCCATATAACCACTCCCTCTATACGTTTTTCTAAATTATACCAAACGTATAGAGGAAAGTAAACTATATTGTGGCAATCACCTCATACCGGTTCTCATATTTCTGTTTTCCTTTTCGCACAATTTTATAGAATGTCTCTGAGTCTGTCATAAGAGTAAATTCAATTACTGGTGCTTCACCACTTTTATTGGAGCTTCCACCCATAACAGCAGCCACTTCCATCATTCCATCAACTACTGCGGCCTTAATGCCTTGCGCAATCTGTTTATTATTGGCAACAACATTTCTGTTACCCATTTTACCAATCATTTCAGGCCCCGCTTCATTGGCTATGAACATCTCTCCGTTTGCCGGGAAGCCGCCTCTAGCATACCAATTTACATTAAAATTAGGTGTTGAAAAACTTAACCCGCCAATTGAGTGTTCGTCCCATCCTATTTCTAAATGTGGCAATGGTATAGATAGAGACCCGAAACCATCTATGAAGGATTGTATTGCACCTTTACCGATGTTATTTAAACTGCCTATCCCCTTCGAGATTAAGTCAGGAATGCCAGATACAACCGTAGTTAAAGAATCCTTTTTATCGTCAATACCATCTTTTATGCCGCCTATAATATCTTTGCCTTTTTGGGTAACTTTATCAAATACATTTCCTATGGAAGAAAATACATTGTCTTTTAGTCTGGTTACATGAGATAAAAGACCGTTTTGCTTACTATTCTCATATCCTTGCTTAATACCTTCAATAATATTTTTTCCCTTGCTAAGAACCTTATCCTTTATATTCCCAATTGACGAAAACACATCATCTTTAATCTTTACGACCTTGGATAAAAGTCCTGATTCTTTACTTTCTTCATATCCATTTTTTATGCCGTCTATGATATCCTTTCCCTTTTGTAATACTTTATCTTTAATGTTTCCTATTGCATCAAAAACTTTTCCGGGTAGTGTAGTGCAAAAGTCTATTACATCAGATATTTTTCCTTTCAGACCTTCTAAAACTCCAAGCGCAATATTGTTTCCTATTGGTTCCATTTTTTTAGCTGGGGAATGTATCCCAAAAGTATCACAAAATGCATCCCACAAACCTTTAAAAAAGTCACCTATTGGCTCCAGAAGAAAACTTGCAGCACCTGCAAAACCATTACCTATACCTAATACAATATTTTTAGCTATATCCTTCCAATCGTCTGCGTTAAATGCCGCATCAAATCTTTTTTTTGCTTCTTCGAAGAAGCCTTTTGTCATATCAAAATTAAATATACCATCAACCCACGAGAATAAAAGTCCTTTCCAATCAAAATCGCTTATTTTTTTTACCAGGCTTTCCCACAAGCCTTTCCAGTCAATATCCATTCCACTTAACGCGCCTATAATACCTCCAATAATTGCGCCGGCAATATTTCCAGCTCCCGGAAAAACTGACCCCGCAACAAATCCTAACGAAGCATAACCTAATGAACTACTCAAAACTTTGTACAAACGATCCGGAAGACCAGCTTTCAAAATATCGCTCAAGTTATCCATTAAATCATTCATCATTTTTTGAAACGCCGGACTAGACAAATTGACTCTTCCAAAGTTCTCCAGTCCTCCCAACAATGAGGATAAATCTAACGATTTTAAATTCGTAAAGTTCATTCCTGTTAATGATCCTAAAAAACTTTTTAACTTATTCATTACTTTTTTTGATTTGTTTAATAAAAAAAACGATCCGGCTAACACTCCAAAATCTTCTCCAAGTTCTTTTAATGTAAGTGGATCAATAGAACCCAGGGCGTCACCTAATGCGTTAATAGCCACCGCTATTCCATTCATAGCAGCTGCCCCAACTACTGTCAGTGCTTCATAAAATTCCACAAGCCCTTCGCCCACACCTTCCGCAAATGGTTCGATTGCTTTCCAAACCTTTTTTAATCCTTCATTCAAAAGATCCCAGTTAATATTTGCAATCATATCCTTGGTTGCATCTATAAACCTTGGTAGCCCTTCGTTCATACTCCATTTTGCTAATGGTTTCAAAAAGTTCTCGTAAAAATCCATTAACCCCGTCCAAACAAACTGAGCCGGTTTCTGCAACTCAGTAAACAAATCAGACAGTGATTTATTAAGCTTTTTCCAATCTATTTCATTTAATAAATCGTTTGTTATATTCAGGAATCTGGGCAATCCTTGTTCTCCCAGCATCCACTTCCCCATAGGTTTCAGGAAGTTTTCCCAAAAATCCTTTATCGCTGTCCATGTAAAGTTTGCCAGCTTGGATAGCCCCTCATCCCACAGTCTTTTTAATGCTTTTGTAGTTGGCTCTGCAGCTTCTTTTACTCCTTTTAAGAAGTTTTTTACTGCATTCGCTGCCTTTTCTGCATTTTTATTTATATCTTCTAATTCCTCATTTACATCGGATAGGACACTTCCATCAAGGCCATCATATCCCGGTATTTCTGTACCGCCTCCTGATGGAGTATTTGTATCATCAAGCGGGCTTGAAAGCTTGTTGATCTGGTCGAATCCCATAAGCGCAAGCTGTATCTTTTTCGCCTGTTCTGCTCCATCTTTTAAATTTCCTGCAATATCTCCGGTGTTATCCGCCGCCTGCCCCGTGCTGTCTGCTAAATCGCTTCCGCCCCCGATATCTTGCTTTGGAACCGGGTTTGTGCTTTGCTGTGTGGACTTTCCAAATAGCGCAGCCGTAAATGCGGTAAATGCCTGGGCCGCTACCTGCAGGCGCTCTATAATCCCGTTTAAGATCTTTAATACTGGTGTAAGGGCATTAATTAACCCCTGCCCAATTGTAGCCCTTAACTGGTCAAACCGAAGCTGCAGGACACGCGTCTGGTTTGCCCATCCGTCGCTTGTACGGGCAAAATCCCCCTGGGCAATGCCTAACTGTGCCATAACAAATTGGTAACGCAGCATAACTTTTTCCTGTTCGGTCATCTTTGCCGTCGTTTTGCCAAATCCGTTATTAAGCGCATACTGGTCAAGTGCCGTCTGCGTCATAACTACGCCCAAATCTTTCAGGGATTCTGTCTCACCGGTAAAAATTGATTTTAGTTTTGTATATGATTCATCTGTAGACAGATTGTAAAAAGATGCCACATCACCGGTCAATCCGGTAATCGCCGCTGACATGTCGTAAGCCTGCTGTGTATTCATTCCGAACGCCTTTGCCATAGCGCCGTAAGTACCCATGTACTTCTTAGCGGTCAGTTCCGATAATCCAAACTGTGCTATGGCATTCTTGGCAAACTTATCCACCTCTGAACTCATGCTGCCAAACGTAACATCTACAACATTCTGCACTTCCGCAAGATCCGATCCCAGATCAATGCAGGATTTTGCGAACGAAGTAATAGCGCCGATGCTTACCGCACCAAGCGCCATTTTTATTGCAGAACCTACTTTGCTAAATGCCTTTGACATCTTTGCTGTTTCTCGCTCTACCCGGTCCGTAGCCTGCGCTGTAGCCGTTCTTACCCTGTCTAATTCCTCTCGATACGGTCTTGTAGTAGCCTCTATAACCACGCGTAAAGTCTCTAATGTTTCTCCACCGCCTATGCCGTCCACCTCCTTCCCTGCTATTTTTTAAATCTGCTGTTGTGGCTGAGTGCAAAATCAACCATCTTAGCCTTGTATAGTTCCATTCCGGTTTTATTCAGGGATGCTTCATACTGCTTTCTTTCCTCTTCGAACAAGCCAGGGTACCAGTCCCAGGCGTTTGGAATTTTAACATCCTTATCCATCATCTTGTACACATGAATCCCGATCAGCCCCGCAAGTTCAAAGTCCCTCGTTATCTTATCCTTTATTTCCTGCCGGTTTACCCTGGATCGGCTCTCTATTAAGTCGATAATCTCTCCATAGGACAGATCCCAGAATGTTTCTATAGATATGCCCAGATCCAGTGCAACCGGATAAACACTGTATATTAACTCTGTCAGTGTGGTTTTTACAGGAGTTCCTTGACATTCTCCAGGCTTTCTTCCATGATCTCCACCTGATTCCTCGTAAAAAAACCGGATACCTTCAGGATTTCCATAATGACATCTGTAAATAAAGTTAGCTGTGTACCGCCCTCTTCCACGTACTGGTCATAAAGGTTCTGTACATCCGCAATCTTCATCTTGTGGTTCATGCTCTGTAACGCCCCTTGGATTGCTATGAGCATTATATGAAGCGGCGGCTTTCCCTTAGTCAGTGCTTCAAACAGGTCAATATTCATTTTTGCTTCAATCTGGCATATTTCCGTGGATTTAAGCTTAAGCCTGTAGTCTTCTCCGCCTACGGTCCAGACTACAAACGGTTTTCTCTTTGGTTTCATTTCTACAACATCACATTTGACGGGATTTTCTTCTTTTACTTCTTCCTTAATCTCTTCATCTATTCCATTAAATTCCATTTTTTATCATCCTCCTGAGTTATTTGCTTGATAAGTTTGCCGGGGCTGCTGTTGGATCAACTACGGTAATCTTGCTCTGCAGAGCCAGACTAAGTGTAAATTCCATTGCTGCATTCACACCGCCACCACCAAGTTTTACACTGCACTGCGCCTCAAAATCAAATTTGGTTCCATCCGGTAAAGCCTGTTCAAATGGGACTTTTTTCTTGGCATCCGCAAGCGCTCTAAGTTTTCGGTAGGAAGAGTTCGCTGTATTGTCATAAATAAATTTATACGACAGATCGCCTGCATCCCCGATACCCATTTCATATTGCTTTATTTCTGCGGATAAAGGCGTGTTTTCTACTTTCTCCGGATCCACTCCTAATTCCGGTACCTCCTTAAGTCCTGTTAAATCTGTATATGTGTTTCCTGAACTTGTTTCCTTATATCCTAATGTAATTCCATTTGCTAACATAATATCATCCTCTCTTTAATTGTTTTGGTATACCATCTCAGTATGAACATCTATAATTCCCTCGTATCGCATTAACTTATGTTTTAACCCGCTGGGATCATCCACATCCTGGCAGGCAATACGCCGTAATCCCAGATTAGATACTTCCCTGTCAACCCCCAAAGCTGTCTCAGAAGTGCTTTTGTTATCCCAGATGTCTACCCGGTATCTTAAGTATGCTTTCTGCTCCTGGCCGCCTGTCCATTCCACTACGCTGTTATCTTCTTCCACGAACTGCACCGCCGGGAGTTCTGCCCAGCTCTTGGGATAAGTGTCTGTTACATTCCCACATGCCCTTTCCAGTGCGTTCCCTACCTGGTCTTTTACATTAATCATTTTTTCGCTTCCTCCCGGATTTTCCTTGCAAGGTATTGCCCCATATTTTTCACTGCTGTCTTTTCATTATCTTTAAGCGCAGGATACATATATGGCTGTGCCGCCTGACCAGTACATTGATAGAAGATGCCGTCACTGGTTTCTAGCTTAAACCAGTGATATTGCTCTGCTGTCTCTTTATCCACCTGGCTTTCATGTATCCACCAGGGTTTTTGCGAATAAGCTACCGCTATATCCGGTGCAATGCCATCATGATCAGCTTCCCCCTTTGGCCCGGTGCCAAACTCCACGTATGGTGCATGCTTTTTATTCGTATAAACAATGCCGGTGATACGGTCTTCCCGTCTCTCCACCATTGTTTTTATGCTGTTGCGAAGTTCTCCATCATTTACTGGGCATAACAGCTTTGCTTTACCCTGTACCATCTTGGCTTGCCTTCCCACAGCCTTTTCCATTTCCTGTTCTATTACCCGATCTGCCAATGCCCCTAGTTTCCTGTTCAGGCTGTCTAATCCCTCTATGCTCATAACTTTTCAAGCTCCATATATAACGGATCATATGGCTTAATAGAGACGATCTTATAATCGGGCTGTGCATCTGGTGGAACATATACGCAAACCCCATCACCTTCGCAGAGGACTAATCCGGATTGGAAAACATAATTGTTCTTATTCCGCTCAGGCTGAATAGAATACAGACCATTTATTTTACAATTCATGATGGACGCAAGCCGCTGTCCATATATCTCCGCCTGCAGCTTGCCACTGGCGGGCCATACCACACCTGAAAATAGTGTTGCCGGCAAATAATCAATATAAGTATTCTTTTCGCTGTCCTTTTTGGATACGGCCCTTCGCACATAATAAATTTTAAGCCTGCTCTGCTTTATTCTCATAGGTCTTTCCCCCTACTCTTGCCAGGCGGTACCGGTCCAGTACATCGTAAATATGCTTTGGGGCATTATCGAAGCTGTAACTTTCACCGGATTCGCTCCGGCTTGCTTCACCCTCTGTACCCCTGCGGTTAAGCGCAATTAAAGCCAGATCCCGTACTGTCTTTTCTAATCCTGCAATTATTTTGGTTCGGTTTGTGTAGCTAAGTACAAACTGTTCTGCATCTTCTAGCAAAAAAGAGAGCAACTCTTCGTCACTCTCTCCGGTCAGTATTTGCAGTTTATATATTTCCTTAGAACTATACATTTTCTCACATCCTTATTCTCACATCCTTATCCGTTTGTGATAAGGCGGGCAATCGGTAATGCTTTCGGGTCAAATTTAATTTCCCAGTTCGCTTTTGCAAAAAGCTGCGCATCTGTAGGGGATTCCGTCCATCCAGACGTTGGAATCTTGAAACTGAATCCATTTGGATGGATCGTCTCCCTCATACGAGTAATCAGTTCGTCCTGACCGCCGTTTTTCTTTGCTTCCCTGACTGTTTCTACCGGAACATCTACTCTGCCTTTTGCTGTTCTTAATACGCCATTTCCAAACAGATATGTCGTATACTTTTTAAGGTCTTTGTTTTCTCCAGAACCGCCAGTTGCCACACATGGTACACCATCATCAATAATTACCGTATACCCATTTACGGAAGCCAGCCCCATAGGGCGCTGAACACCATTAGAATCTGTCTGCTTCCAGTATTCTAACAACTGCAGATTTTCCAGTGTCTTAGCCACGTTTGAATGCATAATAGCCAATCCAAAAGAACCCTTATTATCTCCACAAGCCTGTGTCGCCAGATCATTCAAATCGGTCTCTGCGATCTTCTTTGCATTTGCTGTGGTTGAAGACAAATCCAGTGTGTGTGTGTCGGCCCATGTCTTCGCAAATCCGTTTGCACCAGTGATACCAAAAATAGCATCTGTAATACCAATTAATCTCTTTTGTCTTCTCTTCTGCCAGTATCTTCCAATGGTTGCAACAATATGCCCCATTGGATCTGATCCGGATAACTCCGCTGTAAAATTCCTTGCGAAGAATCCTTTTGCCCTGCCATAAACTACGCCGGTCTGTGAACCGCCGCCAATTTCAGATACGGTAATATCTGTCTGACCGTCATAGTTCTGGTCTTCTCCATCCAGAGTGTTATAAAATGGGACTGTATAAATATTCCCCTGTCCCTGGATCATGCCTGCAATTGTACCATCTTCTACCATAGCCCCAGACTGAACCATAGCCGTTAAGTATGGGTCTGGTGCTTCGTTCCACATGTTCATAAAAATCTCGTCATCAAACGGGATTCCGAAAATTGTTCCTGCCATAAATTATTTCCTCCAATTCTTTAGTTGCCGGATAACTGTTTGTATAATTCCGGCTGCTCTGCTTTTAGTTTTAATCGTTCTGTGTAGCCCATCTTGCTGAAGCTTTCCTTTGTTATTGTTTCCGCCTCTGGCGCTTTCTTGGGCGGTTTCCCACCTTTTAACCTGTCTTCCACAGATTTCTCCACTGCCTTCTGGAAAGCTGCTTCTACCGCCTCTATGGATGCCTTGCAAGCATCTGCATCTGTGTAATTTAACACTTCCGCCAGTTCAACTGGAAGACCTTTATCCGCCAGAGATACTTTTGCTTCTGCTGTTAACTCACGCCTGGTAATGGCTGCCTCTTTGTCTGCCAGTTCCTTTTCTCTCTTCTGGTGTAAGTACTGCGCTTTCTCTTCCTTATTCATCTTCGCAAGCTTCTCAGCTTCGGAAGCTTTGTCATTCATTAATACTTCCAGCTTAGACTTCTGTGTTTCAAGCGCCTTTTGTATCCTTCGGTCAAACTCCGCCTGATAACTTCCATCTTTTAAGATGTCATCAAAGCTTTTAGGTTCTGTTCCCTCCGCGCCTTCTCCTTCACCTCCGGCTCCGCCGCCTTGACCGTCATCTGCCCCGGCACCGTCTCCTTCTGCAAAAATCTGTAAGTTCATTGGAACTTTGCAATATCCAAAATATTTCTTTCTCATTTATTACCCCTTTCTGCCCCAGCCCGTTCCATGCCCAGACCATTGCATAACGTTTATTTTAGTTTTAGGCCATTTCGGGCACAAAATAAGACGCCTCACCCTGCGTCCCAAAGGGAGATGCTAAGGATCACCGCCTTTCTACAATACTAATTCATATGTTTTATTAAAAATATCAGACTTGCATGGGTAAAACTCACCATTCACTCCTTTTATAATGTAATCGCCTACACGGGCAGTCATTTCACCCTCAAGCGTGCGTATTTTCAGCCCTTCAAATTCACGGCAATAATGCGTTCCATCCAGATTTGCATATTCAATAAAACTGTATTCGGGTACACATACAGCGCAAAATTTCATGATTTCCTGCAAGTTCGAATAACTTATTTTCATTGCTTCTACAGCAACTGGTTTTTTTCTATATAACATCTATGCAGCCTCCGTTCTTTTCTAAATGGTTGCTTTCATATACTTCTGTGCCATTTGCGACTACATCTGTTGCCCGTAGTGAAACAGAAAGTTGCGGCAGTTCACCCGCTTTCTGCGAAAAATGAAATTCTCTCACTCCATCGAGTACCTTTCCATTAATGGTAATTTCAGTGCCGCAAACACCATTGGTTGTTATACTTACGCTTACCCTTTTCATTCCAACCGACCGCCTTTCTTTCTTATAACACAGTAAATAATAACAATGATTGCTAATGGCCATACCAGAGCGTATGCAAAACAGGCAATCTTCATAGCGGCGCCTTTGTCATAATCCATTACGGCTATATTGGCATTAAACATAATTATTACTACTAACATGTACAGTAAAAATCCTACCATCGTTTCCTCCTAAAAATGAGTACAAAAATACCACCTAGCCATTTTTGACTGGTGGTATTAACCTTCAATTACTTTCTCTATGTCATCTATTGTAATATCTTTTGTTTCCCAATCGTCCGGTGAGTTCCCAACGTCTACAATAAACGCCTTGTTGTCAAACGCTTCAACAATGGCTGCTGTTTCTCCACTCTTTAATAGAACTGTATCATATTGCCTTACTACCATATTACTTCACCTCTTTAATATATGCACTTGTCATACTTGTTACACCGTCCGGCTTACTCATCCAGCCAACAACTACATTTGCTGGAGTACCATTATTTCCATACAGGACAATCTTCTGTTCGTATAAGTCGCCGTACCCGTTATTGCCTTTAAATGTTGCCGGGTAATGTGGCGCATTATCCACAATTTCCCGTTGTATATCTTTCCAGTTATTTGAATTATAGCCAAGCCGGCTATCGAATGCAGCACCTTTTGCCAATCCTGCTTTATTCTCTCCGCCGAAAAGATACTTTGTAAACTTGGGATCTGGTGCAATTGCATTTTCTGCATTTGGCAGCTTCAATTCTGGGTGGTTTATAAGTTTGTTCCGTCTGCTGTAGTCCAACTTTGTAAATTCATATTTATCAGTATTATTATACTTCATTTCCTGAAAAGAATCCAGTGTTTTAGGCGCCTTGTTGCCCAACACCTTTTGATACTCTTTAAACTGCGTCCGATCTTCTGACCTATTTTGTATTTTCTTCTCTTCTATCTGTGCAAGAGGATTATTCGCCACATGTTTCTTGTACCATTCATTATAGGTCATATTAGCAGGCACTTTAATATTCTTTCCCGTTACTGGATCTCTTGCCCTACGCTCCATCCCAGCAAGTTCTTCCTCTGTGATATCACAGATAGTAGTGCTTCTGCACCAAGGATGCATGGGCGGGCAATTCTTACCTGGCTGCTGTTCGGATACCTTAAATCTTTTTTCATCCAGTTCCCGGCATTTGGAAGATGTTCGAAGATCCAGTGTTGCAACATACAGGTACCATTCAATATCGCATTCCTCGTAAGATTTCATCTCCATTTGATTTGCCAGGTTATTAGATTCCGTCCGCACAAGACGGCGCGCCTCGCTTGCTCCACTGGCAAATTTATTCTGTATAATCTCTGCCGCTTCCCGGTCCGTTCTGCCGGTTACTAAATTAATAAGCAGTTCTTCCTTTAGGTCCTGCGCTAATGCCTGCGTATTCCTCCAAATTCGTTTCGAATAATTCTCCCCGGACCATTTACTGTTAATAACCCGGTCTATTGCTTTGGCATCTACAACATTAAAGCTAAATCCCAAACCAGTGCGCTGCTGTATATCGAAGATGCTTTTATAATAGGCTTGATTGGCCAGGTCTACATAGTGACTGGTGTTCTTTATCTTCTCCTGCTGGTATACGTTCTGCATTGTAAGGTCGAGTTGATTTTGCGTTTGCTGCAGCCGTTCCAGTCTTGCCTGGTATGCCGGGCTTTCCAGTTCTGCAAGTATATCAGCCTTTGTCCTGTCTGCTTTATCCGCCCGTAGTGCCTCTTTTAACTCATTAATGGAAGTTTTATCATGAAGCTGATTCAGAAGCCTGTATGCCTCTGCCTCACTCAAATGATGCTTTTTCCGATAGCGTTCGAATATGGCATCTAACTCTGCGCTTATATGTCGCGAAGCTTTTAAATATAGTGCTGATATCTCATTGGCTGTCCGCTCTGCATCTGCCATATAATCGAACATGTTCTGCGCTTTGCGGCGCTCCCAGTATGCATTACTCTTCTTCGGCATCATCCTCACCGCCTTCCGGTGGCGTGTTGCTTCCTATACCAAACATGGCCTGTTGCTGTTGCAATGCTTCTTTTGACTCCTTTTCCACTGCATTCAGTTCTGCATCTACATCTTTCACAAAAGGAATCTGTGAAAGTAATGTTTTCTTACTTGCCTTTCCCCATAGGTTGGATATAACCTGAGATATTTCAAGAAGGTTCTTTGGCATCCCGCGTGTAAATGTGGGAATAACTCCTGCAGGATTAATATTAATACCCTTTTTTCTCAGAAAGTTTGTGAATAACCGTATTCTCTTGCGTACACCTTTCTTGTAGTACCGGGTCTTAACCTTTGTTATATTTTCCATTCCGAAAAGCTTAAATTCCATTGCTACGCCGGACACATTACCCGCAAAGTTTTCATCTGTTAAGCATGGAATATGGGAAAATTTATGGATGTCCTGCTCAATTGCCTTTTTTAGTATTTCAACGCCAGTTTCATCAAACGTTCTCGTTACGTATTCCATCTTTGTTCCGTCCGGCAGTTCTGCCAGTTTCTTTTTCTTTAACTGTTTCATGGCTTCGTCTGACTGGTTTGGCTGGATTAATTGATTTTGCTGGTCCCCGGCTTCTATTGTCTCATCCCCTAAAAGAGTACCATAAACAGCAAGTATTGCATCTATGAACTGCTCCTTGTCATTTATCCGGTCTGACATCAATGTATTGTACGCATCAATCAATGGGATCTGTAATTCAAAATCTCCAATCCCGAGTTTATTATTACGATATTCTGTTATGGGAATCTCATCATAAAAATGCGGTTCCGGCTGTTCTGTTACTGTCTGTGGATCTTCCGTGTTCAGTATGGTCATCACATATTTGTAATTCTGTGTTAATACTGTGGCAATGTATTTATCCGGTTTCTTATCTGTGTCATCCTTCTGCCTGTAGTAATAAACCGCAAACAGTTCATTTTCTTCGATGCTGTCATCGTATACCATGAATGTGTTCAAAGCTGAAAGATTTTTGACTGTTGGTGTTGTTTCGTTCTCTTTAGTATAAGTATAATCATAGGCCAGACCATAGATTGACAGATCCAGTCCATTATCTCCATCTGCTTCATCAACTCCGGCAGCTTCCAATGATTCCAGTAATATATTGATGTCTTCCTCACTTTTGTACGTAATTGGATTCCCGATGAAGTAACTGCTTGCCGTATCAGAAATATCTTTTGCATGGTTGCATACCAAGCGGTTATCTGGATCATCCTTCTTGGCTGCTTCTAAAATCTTATGCTTGCCCTCGTAATATCTCAGATTCCGGTACATCTTTTGCGCATAGGACTGATGTTTCATTATGAGGTGCAGAACCTCCCGTTTATCTATGTTTAATTCGTCAAACCTGTCTCTTGGATAAGTAAATATATACAATTGTTCCCACCTCCTTTAATGAAATCCACATTTAGTTTTATCTTTAATCCTTACTGTTTGGTTATTCAGTACGGTGTAACAAAAATACCTGACTGCGTCCATTGCATGATCATGCTGTTTGACCGGTTCATCCTCGCCGCGGTCAGCAGCTTTACTATCCCATACATAAGAAGCAAATTCTTTCACTGTATTCTTGCATTCATCACTAAATACAATCATTCCGGTATTTAGCAATGTTGCGACAAGACGAATACCGTCTAACACATCATTTTTTCCTTTTAACACCGCATATCCTCTCTTTCTCAGCTCGGCAATGAACGATGCTGCAGACGGATCAACAATAACCGCCCGGACCCTGGTACCATTCAGGAACTTCTTGAGATCATCGGCATATTGGGAATCGGTTCTCTGCCTGCCTGATTCCCGGCCTGAATAATAATATTCCCGTATGCAGTACCACTTTCCGTCTCTCCCTTTATTCCAAAGAAGCATTGCTGTAGCATTCTGTGTGCCATAGTCGATGCTGACATACTTGGGACTATTCATCAAAATATCTATAATTTCAGTTATACTTTTTACATGTACATCCTCCGAAAACATGTCATAGATAATTCCCTCTGCCATTGCCCACAGTCCAAGGATGTATCTCTTGAAGAAAACACCGGTATACATTGACCGGTATCTTTCCTTTATCTTCTCTGAAAGGCTTAAATTGTCTTCCATCGTAAAATGCAGGTATAATAAATGCTTTTCCTTACACTTGTCGATCCATTCCGTTTTGAACCAATGGTACGGCCCATCCGGATTACAGTTAAACCAATATTTACTCCCATCTACGGAACAACGCCCGGTTGCCTGATTCACAAATGATTCCGGCATCAATGCCACTTCATCAAAAAAGACCCCGGCCAGAGTAATTCCCTGAATGAGATCCTGTGAGCGTTCATCTTTACCGCCAAATATATAGAAATAATTGGTTACACCATTCATGGAGATTTCGACCAGGTTATCTGATCTGTGATCCAGAACTTTATATCCACGGCTCCGTAGCATCAGTTTGAGCCAAAACAATACATTCCTTCGGAAAGATCCGATTGTTTTACCACACATCCCAAAGTTTTGTCCTAAGAACATAGACATCGCCCACATAACAAACGATAATGACATACTTACTGTTTTGCCTGATCGGATTGCTCCGTCCGCTATGACACCATCTAAGTCTTTGACAGGTGACGTATCACACCACCATGTAAACACTTTTTTCTGCTTCATTGAGAATGGCTTAAACCTGAATATCTGTTTTATAGCTGCACTATTCTTATTTTTCTTAATCCGCTCAATCCTTGCTTTTAACTGCTGTATTCTGTCATACATTATCTTCACCCCAGATCTGTGCTGTAGAAGCGTTTAATGCATCCAGGAATCCATCATCGGGTGTATCTTCTTCGGGGCTGTCCTGCTTCATGATGGCGAGTTCAACCTTCATCACTTCCAGATCAAGATGAGCGTCATCGTATCCAAATTTATGAAGGGAATCTATTGCCCTCTGCTTTCTTGCCTGTACCCTTGTTAAAGCATCTTCTATTGATTGGACCTGCCCAAGTGTTGCCTGATGTTCTTCCAGATCTGTATATTTCTCTTTCTCTGTTCCTTTTCGCCTCTTTGTAATCGTAAAATTTAATTCTTTTAATTCTGAGATTCGTTCAAGCATCCGGCGTTCTCGGACAGTGAGTAATTTGATCTCCTGCAAAAGCAGTGTTTCCTTATCTGCCGGCAGATTATTGATCAGTTTCTTTTCATCTTCTTCCAGCGTATCAAAGAAGATTGTCTCAAACTCTCCTGTTTTTACTGCATTCTTATTTCCAAGAGGGGCGGCACCACCCGGATTACCTACTGCGTTCTTATTACCTGGAGGTCCGGTTGCATTATGGTTCCCTGGCTGCCCTCCCCGCTTTCTTTCCGAACGCTCGTTTTTGTTGTCCGAACGTTCGCTGTCCCACTTGTGTGTACACTTCCATCTTCGCACTGTGCTGTCCGGGAGATTTAGTTGACTTGCAATCTCAACTAATTTCTTTCCCTGTTTAAATAGCTCATAAGCCTGTTCGTATCTTACATCTGGTGCTCTTGCCAAGTGTCACCACCTCTCAATCGTCATGTTTATTTTAGGCATAATAAAAGAGCCTGCATCTGCAAGCCCTGTTTAAATTTATTCCCTGTTTATCACTTTAATCTTCTGTATATAGCTATAGGTTTTAATACATATTCATATGTTCCTTCTTCGAATGCAGTTTTAATTACTCCTTCTAGTTGTTGTAACATTGCAGATAATGCATTTCCCTGGTTAAGTTTATTTACACAGTTAAGCACTCCAACTACAATCCACTCCCCCGGAAGTCTTTCACCAAATACTCTATGAATATCATATGAATTCATTGTCAAAAATTCTCTTTCCAGAGGGACTAGCAACTTCTCTTTATTACGCAGTGTCAGAACCATATCGCACCCACTTTGATACATTTTAAGCATTCCATTCATTCAATTTTCTTACACTCGTCAGGCACAGTAGCTCTCTTTCTTTCTAACGAAGTTCGTTTTAACTATTAAACTATTCCTCTGCACTTATACCTATGCACCCTCCTGATCTCTATGCTATTATATTAACACATAGTAATGTACTTTTGTGTACTCATTATAGCACTCCGCATCTACTCTTACCTTACTTACCATGTATGTTATGATCTCATCAAACCACATACGGCCAACACCTCTTGCTTACTCCTCAACTCCTCATGTCCTTTAGCCTTAATGAATTCATTTATTAGAAGCACATCTACCGTAAGCATAGTTAGATCAACCTTATATCCCTTGTCCCTCCTTAATGCTTATTTGTGTGGTGATCCCCTATACCCTGTCACATATTGTCCAGCAAAGTATACATGTTATTGCTCACTTCATTTAATCCATAGTTATATAATCTTCCATGATAAAGATTTATTATTCCTAATCATTTTTCTCACCAGTTTTTTCAATGTAATCGTCATACTCATTTTCATTTTCTTTTATAATCTTTTTTACTCGTCTATTCTGGAGAAGTATATGCAGTGCAGAATTACGATAATTATTACACGGATTCCGTGTCATATGTGCCTCCTCTTGTATTCTCTTCCAACTTAGGCAATCTATATATCTTAATTCAAGTATGTATCGTTCCATTGTATTTATTGGTAAATAATCCATTATATCCATTACTTTAAGCATTGCATTTGCAATAGTATTCTTTTGATCTTCTATACGGTCCTCAATTTCAGCTATCCTCATAACGATGCTGGCAGCTCCTTGGCTAACTCCTCCACTACTCCGTGGCATAGCCGAATACCCTTTCCCTCCTATTGGAGAATTCAATTCCTCATTTATCTCCTGAAGTCTTCTGTTTAATTGACGCTTTCTGAGTTTTGCCCTATACATTTGCCCCAAATACCATTCCAATACTTTCTTTTCCTTCTGCATTTCAATTTTATTGTTCATTTAATTCTCCTTTAATATTAAGTCTTAGGCAGCTCTATTATGTTTAATTCTCATATCTTCTATATCTTCGCACAGATAGTATTGTATGGTTATATCCGTTGTGGAATGCCCCATCAACCGTGATACAAATACAATATCCTTTGTCTTTAAGTACAGTACGCTCGCAAATGTCTTCCGGAATACATGCACTGTAGTAATTAGATGTGCACCAGCCCTAGCTCCTATTTGTTTTACAACCAGCTCCATTCCCGCCTTAGCAAGACGCTTAAAAGGTCTATGTTTTGTAACAAAGAGTGCCGGATCAGTGTCATTTCTTTCTTCTAAATATCTCATTAATGATTTTTTTGCTTTAACATCTAAAAATCCTATTCGATATTCTCTTGTTTTTTCTCCGTAAATACTCACTGTACCAGAAGCAAAATCAATATCTTTTATATTAAGGCTCACCAACTCCCCAATACGCATACCGGTGCTAAACAATAAATCTATAATTGCCTTTTCCCGTGAGTCCTTGCAGGCTTCTCGAACATCCTCGATTTCCATATCCGATAAACGATCTTTTCTCTTTCTCTCAACCCTTATATAATCTACATCCCTCATAATATCTTCCTGAATATGTCGTTTCTTATATGCCCATTTGAAGAAACTAAAAAAATATCTGAGCAGCGTGCCTTTGTAATTATTTGATATTCTTTTCTGGTATTGCATGATAGCTAAGTAATCCGTTATATCCTGTCCTGAAATCTGATCATAAGATTTATTTACATCATTCAATAGATTACGGACCGACAATACATATTGCTTTATAGTACTATCTGCTCTTCCCAATGCCATCATATCTATGGTAAATCTTTTCAGTAGCCAATTGTTGTCCTTGACCTCTACAGCCGGTAAAAACACAGATTCTACAACATCATAATTATGCATCTTAACTATCAATGTCAGTTTTAATCTTTCTATCTGTTCGCTATTCAACACCTGTTGCATTTCTGTTACTACATCATTAATAATGTCATTTTTTAACATACAATCTTCTCCTTTTTATATTGCTTAAGAAGTAAATATGTTATATAATACTCCTAAGCGGAAGCAGTAGAAGAACTTTGGTCGGGGACTCTACTGCTATATTTTTATGGTTATATAAACATATGTTCTTTTATATGTTTTTTTATTGCCGGGGTTATCCCCGGCTTTCATTTTGTGTTTCTAGTGATTCTGGAATTCTTAATGCTCTCGGTGATCCTACTCCAGCATCGGTTTCCAATACTCCTGCTTTTATCATCTTTTCAATATGATTTGAAACTGAAGCAGTAGACTTGAGGTTTACCCCCATTCCTATTTCTCTAAATGTCGGTGCATATCCATGCTCCTTGATATACTCAGTAATGAAGATTAATATATTACCCCTTACTTTCTCTCCATGCTTAATTGTCTCCGTTTTATTTTTCATTCATAATCTCCTTCTTGTTCATTAGATAAATTCTGATTTATCTCTTTCTATTGAACAAACCCATTCTAATATAAGACCAAAACCAAAATTTAGTATTACGAATGATAATCCAAAAGCGACATCCGCTGACCAACCATGAATCATCAATATTACGGCAAATAGAAATGCTGGAAATAATCACATACCAAATATAATCCACATTATCCCATAACTAACTCCATCTCCTAGTTTACGCTGCAGTTTATTTTGTTTTGCACGTGTAAAACCATCAGCCCATTTATAATAACGAACTATGTTATCGAATTCCCAACTATCCATCAATAAACACCCCTTACAAAATCAACATTTCAATACTATTTCTTGATACCTGCAATCTCTAGTTTCCTTTTAGCTGATTGAAAAATATAATCAATATCCTCGCCATTTTTTATGTTACCCATTTCATCCAGATGCTTATTGGGTATCCAAATATTTTGATTAGTATTATTAATCACAAATCTTTTTGCTTTCCTATTTCCATATTTCCTACAAATTAGATTTAATGGAATATCTTTATAATACTGTGTTTCATAGTTCATATATTATTCCTCAAATATATCCAGAATTTTATCATTCCGCACCTTATGCCACCCATACATTTCTTTGCTGTCCAACTGTTTCCTCCACTCATCCCAATTAGATGGTGTAAATTCACACCACTCACTATTAGGAAGAGAAATAGTGAAATTATCCCTTGCTTTATCATCAACATTAAGAGGCGGTTTCCATAAATTTATATAATAAATCTCAAACAGGTTCATATCAGCTTCTGTTTCAAATTTTGAATACTCAATCTTAGTTACATTTTGGATGTCAATTGATCTATGCATAGGCTTGGCAAACATATGACCTCTAATTCTTGCTTGTAGCGGTTGCTTTGTCCTGCCTAAATAAACAAGGCAATCTTTATACCAAATCCTATATAAAATAAACCCCTGTGGACTTGCCACTTTACCACCTCAAATCATTTCCAAATAATTTTTCAGCCGCACCGGAATGAAACCTACATTTGTTACGTTAACTGTAAAATGCCATCCCAATTATCTGGTTCCCACGCCAAGGAACCGTCCTTTAAATAATGTAGTTCTTTAAAACTTTCCCCATCTTTTATATATAATCCGAACGAATTTAAAAGTTCATTATTAAAATCATTTTCGTCAGCAGGAGAAAAGATCAACTGACATTTTTCGTGATACTTGTCAATTTTTTCAATGACAACGCTTAGCTCTGCTTCAATATTCCAAGCAGACATTATGGCCTTTGGTATTTCTGCTTTCTTCAATGTAAAATGCCCCGAATCTCCAAGACTATTTATATAGTAAAATCTCATTTGTTCTCCTTAAAAGTCGCATTTTATAACATTTAGTTACTTTACCATCATTTCATTTAACAACGTTTTAATAAACCACTTCCCTTTATCGTCTAAATTTACATTCATAGCGATATAATCAAGTTGCGCTATTCCTTTGCCCTGTGCTTCATAAAAGCATCTTCCTAATGCACTAAAGAAAATCGCTTGTTCATCGTCATCTTTATCCCATACTTCTTTTGCAAGTTCATATGGGGTTAGTTCTATTTCTTTTTCAATTTTCACCATACACTCTCCTTTGAAAGATTTGTTTCATTTGTTTATTAATGTTCTAATCTTTTCTATTCCTATTGTTATGTAGTCCAATATCTTAATAAGTAATTTATATCCCGGTAATTCAGGATAGAACTCATTCCACGCATAATTTAGTTCACACTTACAACAAAATAGCGGTCTATCTTTAGTATTCTTAAACTGATACCACTCACAGTTTTTACAACTCATTTCTTACCCTCCCCTTGACGCTGACTTTATTTTATGCTGCCAACAATGTTTGATAAAAATCCGTTGCCACCAAGACAACTTACAACCTGTAAAATATTCTACAAATTCAGTTGGGTGTTTTCTATAATAAGCAATCATATCAGCAGCTTTATATTTTCGCTTTATAGCAGATACTATTAACTTCACTTGTTCTTGACTCATTGGATCTATTGCATGCCACTCTGTTTTCAATAGGTTATCACTCAGCTCATTTAATGTAGCTTGGGTATTAGTCCCCGATAAAAGCTCTTTATCTATATGCATAATTCAACTCCCGCAATTCCGATATCTTTCATACAAATAACTGTGCCATCTTTTCTTTAGACTGATATTCTTTTTTATATTTATCATCCAAGATAATACATTCACAAGATAAATCTCCGCCAATCAGCCATGTATTAAACATATCTATTTCTATATCGAG
The DNA here is from genome assembly GCF_034124845.1 of Robinsoniella sp. NCBI lineage: Bacteria > Bacillati > Bacillota > Clostridia > Lachnospirales > Lachnospiraceae > Robinsoniella > Robinsoniella sp. Next base: position 20,340 of record NZ_JAWYAJ010000043.1, on the reverse strand, counting down.
AATGTCTTTTGGTATAGAACCAATATCTTTCCATAAACAAAAATAAATAAGCTTATTGATAATACAATCACCACCGCGGTATACTCTGAACCAATCACTGGGCAATATCTCAACATTATTTCCCAGCGCCTTATGAGAAGTCTTACCATCATTTTTATGTATATCACTAATAATCTCTCTTACAGTTTTTATACTATTCGCCTCCAAAAGTTACTGTTGAAATTAAGTTTTCATATCCGATACACTTTAAGTCTCGTTAGACGGATATATATTGTCTAGACAAGCATTCCATCCAATATCGTATTCATGCTCTTCCATCCGATCCAATAATCTATTGTAAGGTTTTTGTCTTGGAAGTTCCTGCAGTGGACACCAACTAGGTTTTTCTTTTAATACTGGGTAATGAATGCTTTTCCCGTTCAACCTGCAACTCATATCACTGTAGTATCCGCAAAATGCTATACACTCTGGACAACTTTTAGGCATGTTTATTACTAATACCGCTTTGCTCAAATTATATTAACCTCCTAATTATCACTTGTAAATTTCAATTTACAACCATCACGGTAAATTCACCGTGATGGTAATTTTATATCTCTGCTGGAATTACTACGCCAGCACATTCTCCATTGCTAGACTTAAACAAGATCTGTATGTTGTCGGAAATAACAACTCCTTGTATTTTTAACCCGTTTTCCTGTGCCCCTTCAATTAAGTCTTTTAATTTTCTTTTATAATATACAGGGTCATCCTGCCTTAATCCGTTATTTCTCATGCTTTTTTCGCCTCCAAATTTTAATTTTAGCGAAATATCCGTGATACAGCTTCCCTGCCAGACATCCTCTCGATTACTTCCATTTTCTCAACATCAGACACACCGTTTTCATCTATGCATGGAAGCAGTTCGTTGCCCTCCCAGCAGAAGAATATTCCTGTAATAGATACTTCCGCTGTCTCTGGCTCAAATCCTGGAAGTGTCTTAACTGTGGTTCTTTTCACAGTTTTAAAACACACTTCAAATTCCCTAACTTCGCCGTCTTCTAAAACTAATCTGGTTCTATCTCCGATATTTATAGGCGTTCCATTTTTATCAAATAATCCTGTATTCATTCTTACCATTTCCGGCTTTTGCCTAAATTTTAATTTAATCTTTTGCATATTAGATCCCCCCGGCTTTATGCTGCCTCCCTGTTTTTCTTCTGTATTTCCAGTTTCAGATTAATATCCGGAACCCAATTATCCAGATATTCGATAGCTTCTTTGTATCTTACTGCAGGAGTATCCCGGTACGATGCAATCTCAAAATAATCTTTATAATCATTCCAGATTCCCCGGAATACTTTATCCTTTAACTTATCATCTTTATATGCGTTTGATTTCTTACCTCCTAAAACCTCAACCCCTGCAGCATGGTGCTTGTCATTTAATACCTTCTGCTGTCCGTAATCAACTGTCATGGTCTGTTCAAGATTATCCAAACGTTCGTCATGATACTGCATATGGTCCATTACAGCCTGTATTTTTTTATCATGTGCAAATATAGCCTGTAACTCTGGGGAAAGCTGTGTCAGGTCAAATCCACGTTCTACGACTTCCTCCATATCATGAAAGCGATCAATATACTGTGCTGTAAATAGTGTTCCCTTAATTCCAGTGAGCTTGTGAGCAATAAACTCACATCCTTTCTTCGATACCATGTAACAGGGCATAGTCCTGTTCTGATCTGTCTGATATGTGCTCTCAATAAAGAATTCAGTGTGTCCAAGATTGGACTCTCCTAACTGAATGATGTAATTTCTTATATCCCGCAAAAGTTTATTATGATCCTTTCCAATCATCTCAGAAACTTCTACAGAAGTTATTTTCTGCCCTATCGTATTCATAGTTATGCCCTCCCATTATTTTTCCATCTGTCTGGTTAGAATTTCTTTTTCAAGTTTATCATAGTCGTATTCCCTCTGGGGGAAGTTATTAAATTTATTATCTGCCTTGGCTTTCTTTTTTGGTTTTGATTCCTGCTTCTGCTTTACTGGATAAAAACTTTTCCATCCACTCGTGAATGCTTTCCTTGCCGCCGCTATCCTTCCGGTATCATTATCTGCTATATCCAACAATTCTTTTCTCAAAATGTCAATCTCTTCTTTTACAAGCGCATCACCATTGCTTTGCCTTTTTGCAAGATATAGAAGGAAGGTTTTATTCAACTCATCATTCAAAAAATATTTACCCGGCGGAGCCGCATCTATATAATTTTCTTTTATTTCCTTTTGTTTTATATGACTTTCTTCCGAAGATATTTGTTTTACTTCCGAATTAATATTATTTTCTTCGGAAGAAAGTACATTTTTAGGTGCATTTAATAAAGGCTCCTCTTTTTTCTTTTTTTCTGGGAATTCAAGAAGCCAGTATTCATCACTATAGAGTTGTCTCTTCATCAGCTGTACAGCTACCTTGTAATAGCGTTTTTGAATTCCAACAGAGGTAATAATATTCTGCGCAAGGAGGTCCTTATCAATAAGTCCTAATTCCGCGCAATAATCTATTACTTGCACGACAACCATTTTATTTTTTATCCACTTATTTCCTATCTTTTTGATGACCATTCTTGATAGCTTGTCTGCTGATAATTCGGCATAGTACCCATTCACATATACAATTGTGAGTATCACATCATAGACCGTAACCCCTAATGGGCCATACTCGTCTAAAAGGTCGAATATCTTATCATCTTCATAGAAATTAAGCATCTTCGGAAAGTATTCCAGACCACGCTTATTCGGCGCTCCACGAGTCAATATGACCACCTACTTCCCACTTATTCCGTTATTTATTTGCTTTCTTATACAATCTTATGAAATCTGAAAGACCCACTGTTACTTTCCAAGACTTCCCATTTTTTCTATGAAATACTGCAGGAATCTCAGTTTCACTTGCATCATTTTCAGCTTGGTTTAATGCCTTATCTATATTAAGCGCTTCTACCCTCTTGCATTCTATATGCACTCCCGGAAGTCCTACCACATCAGCATCTCCATTACTTCCACAATACTGTTGACCCCTGCGGCATTCTTTAAATCCGTATTGTTTTAGAACATTGGACAATTCCCGTTCTCCACGGGCGCCTTTCTGTCTGCTGTTCACAATACCTCCCTTCTCCCCTGCCTGATTCTGTGACAGGGGAAGAAATCAATATTTACGGTTACATGTGATATATTAATTTAAGTGGTGCCTTATGAAATAATGGTAATCCGACTAATTACCTTAGAGCCTCTCAGCTGATCATTGAAGTAATCCTTTATGTTCTCCATGGCCTTATTCTTCCACAAACCGCCTTCCGCTTCAACCAGTTTAAATGCAGGCTCAGAGTTTACATCTTTTATTCGAAAAACAAACTGGCTTTCCGGCTGCGGTACTTCAAGAAATGTACGATATGGTGTAAGTGTTACTGGATTTGGTACAAGTACATCTGCCTTACTTGCAATACCCTGCTTAATCGTGGTCTTCTGGCTAATACCGTCATCAGAGCAAGTAGCTGTTGTCTTAGCCTCTACATTACCGGATACTTTTAAAATCACTTCCATATCGGAAGTTACTTCAAAATTTGCCTGAGTTTCGATTAGGAATCTTTCCTGATCATACCAGCGGTCAAATTCAAATTTCGGTACGATGGCATTGCATTCAAAAAGGTATTCTCTTTTGCGTTCTTTTGTAAGTCCGGAATACAATTCCACTTTTACCGGGCTTACTACATGCACAATCATGGATTCCTTTAACTCATCAGATCGGTTCTTCATATAATCGACCATGGCAGTCAATGTTGTAGATCTGATGGCCTCCGCCATAGGTTCCGTATCATATCTTCTCAAATCCATGTTGCAATAAGTTTTACCGTTGATCTCTTTAACAATTGGTTCCATGCTCTTTGCCTTTAAATCGGATACATACTGTAATGCTTCTTTAATCATGTTCTTTTCCTCCTCGTTTTACGCCTGTCTGGCTGCTCTTAAATCAATTACGTTGCTGGTTGCATTTGTTACCGGCGTCTCATATATTTCGCCAGTTGAAGGATCTACCGTCTTTACTGTTTCAGGCTTTTCTTCCTCTGCAGACTCTTCTATTTGGCCAATTGACATCTGTCCCGGTATCTGATCACCAATCTCCACTGCATCCACCTCACCGGTCTTAATATCCTTGCCCATGGCTATTGCCGTTACTGCTCCCAGTGCCGGTGCAAGTGTAGATTTGGCCTGCACTCCCGTTGCAACAAAATTTCGGTTATCATTTGGTTTTAGGGAAATTGTTACTGTGATCTTTCTTACTGCTGTAGCATCCGTATTCGGATCCTGAATGTTCTGGGTTACCTTCTCAAGTTCCCGGTTAACCTGGGACGAAAAAGCCCCACTTGCAAACTTCTCTAAATCAATATGCTTCATAGATTTATCCTCCTACTTAATTATTAAAAAAATCATCTTCAATATTGCCATGGTCTGCTGTTTCTGTTTTTGGGGCCTTAGTCTGCTCGGCTTCTTCTTGCACAGTCGCCTGATCCGGCTGCTTTACCTCTTTGAATTCCTGCTCTTCCACAATTTCACCTTCTTTCTGGTCATTATCTACATAATCCGGCATTCCATCTTCATTAATAACGGCCATATCAGAATCAATAGCTCTTACCATATCAATACTCATTGGCGCTCCATATTTCTGGAACAATTGCCGTAACATAGTCTTGCGTGCCATCTCATCAAAATTTTTATACCAGAATGATGAATACTTCCACATTTCACTTTCCGGTATTTTCCCCTGTGCAATCAATTCTGCTACTTTAAGACTAAAAGCATTGGAATACTTATCAGCATGTTCCTGCATCTTCCGCTTAGACCAATAGATAGATTTGCGGAATCCGTTAAGAAGTTCGAAACATGCCAGGTACCCGATAACAGGCAGTGTTTCTCTCTCATCATCGTCCTCTATGAATTCAAATTTCTGTTTCCCGGTGAATTTATCCCTTCCCAGGTATTCCCCTTCATGTATTTCTATTGCATCAATATCCAGATACTGACCACTTCTTTGCGCCAGCTGCATCAATCCTTTGTATCCAATCTGAAACTGTGCTTCGGAAGTACCCTTTTTCTTATTTTTAAAAGGAACCATATAATACTGACCCAGCTGCGGGGATGGGGAAAGGTTTAAAGCTTCCCCCAGTAGCGCCGCCGACAATATACTGCTGTTTGAGCATTCCTGCAGGGCAGGTGTTGTCTGTACCGCGGATACAATACTGGAAATAAATCTGGTACCGTTCTTTCCACCTACCACACTGTTAATCTGCTTCTTTACAGCATCCTGAGTAAGGTATGCCGTTAATCCTGTTTTCTGCTGTTTTTGTGCTGCTAAACTGTTTCCTACTGCCATCTTTCCTACCTCCTGCTATTTCGGCACCGGACCGTAATTTATTTTATTTGTTACAAGGAATGTTTTTAACAATTGCAACTGCTCCCGGCTACATGTAACCCTGAAATCAATCGTTACCATCGTATCTTTCGTTTCAAGCACTGCTTCCTGACTATTCTGAGCTGTTTCCGATGGTGGTTTAGATATGGGAGATTCCGGTGGATTCATGACTTCATTTCCTGCAGCAAGCTTTGCCTCGGCAGCTTTTTTCTCTTCCAGGGCCTTCCTTTCTTCCATGGCCCTTTTTGCCATCTCCAATCGCTCTTTTTCCCGTAAGGCAGTTGATAAGTCAAGAGAACTAATATATGCCGCTTTTATCTGCATCTCATATTCACTATGCAGGCTTTCTATGGTATCAAGTTCCTCATTTACCCGGGAGAACATGCCTTTCATTTCTTCTTCGATCTTCTTCTCTGTCATGGTTTTATTTAAGTAGTAGTCATGGAAGGCACGGTCGAATGGAACAACACCTCTTAGTGTATCGATGTTTCTATTGTAAATGTCCTGGCACAATGCTTTTTTTTCTGCTTTATAACGGTTATCAATTTCTTTTAACTGTCCGTCAATCAGTTTGATCGGTTCATCGATCAGGCTTACAACATCTTTAATCTGCTGTTCAAATCTTTCATACGGTTCCAGACATAATTTCTTAACCCGCTTACGCTCATCTTCGATAGCTGTCCGGAATTTATTCAACAGAGCCTTGTCAGACTTCATGTCCTTTACGTTATCTTCCGTATAGGCAATTCCTTTATATTCCTCTGCCTTGGCTGCAACCTCTCTTTTTAACTCTTCATAATTCCATTCAATATTCTTTACAAATCCCGCTTCCTGGGGACTTGTGATAATTAATTCTAATGCCATATTGTCCTCCTGACCTAAAATAACTTGTTTATAAGTTCCATTGCATATGTGGTATCTACCTTATCACTTCCCGTTTCTTCCTGATGTTTTTTCAGTTCATTAATCATCATCTGGAAGTATGTAGTATCAACCCCCGTAAGCTGATCTTCCAGAACATTTACATCTGTCAAATCTAATGCATTTAATTGCATCGCCATCTTTACATATTGCCCTGCATTGATATGGTATCCCCTTTCCAGATATTTTCTGGTTCTGATAATCGAACACAGTGGATATAACGAACCAATGTAATACAACTCCTTGTTTATGATGCATTCCAACGCTTTCTGCGGAAGGAAAAGTTCATTATTCCAGGAACTCCACGCACATGTGCAATGTGCAAAATCATAGTTTCTGTGAATATCTTCCACCTCTCCGTAAAATCTCGTGACTATCTGAATTTTGTCCGAGAGCGTAATGGCGTTACTCGTGATAAACCTGGGTCTGTACTTCTCCTGGCTGTCTTCGCTGGCCGGTTCCTTTTGTTCTTCCGGTTCCCGTTCCATTCCAACTGCATCGTCCTCTTCTGGCATAGTGTCGAAATTATAGGAAATGTCGCTTTTCTTTTCCTCATTTTCGTCTGCAATCCCTTTTGATGAAATAAAGCAGCTTACCTTCCCTGTCTCTTCTTCCACTTTGAGAGTGACTGGCTTATCCGGATGTAATTTGTTCCACTTGCCAACATAATATCCGGCTACTGTAATGCATGCCGACTGATTCCTAAAGTATATGTCATAATCATTTACTACTTCCCCTGTCAAAAGGGAAACAAGCGCACCGCCTGTCACAATTACATTTTCAGAAATAGCTTTTTTTACTGCTTCATCTTCTATTGTGTCTGTCCATTTTCGAATCCTTGCCTTTAAATGTTTTTTTATATTTTTACCGTTCATGATATCCTCCTATATCTCCGGCAGCCGAAGCGGTGGCTTCCTGCCAGCTTCCACATACTGCCAAAACTTAACTTCTTCCTGCAACAGATACTCTAAATCTCTTTCAACCTCGGACCGTTCAATAAAGTAGTGCTTTGCCTGGGTTCTCACATCCGTCCCCCAAGTGCTAACCAGATGTGCCCGCAATACTACAAAGTCATAGCCAGTAACCAGAAGATAATGTAACACCTGTATGTAATAATTATCCGGTATGCGGTCCTTCCATTTCTCACGCTGCATACTCTGCAGAATGTTTGTAGTCTTTATCTCAAGTATGCCTTTGCGCCCGTCCTCATCCATAAGTTCACCGTCAAGGCTCGCCTGCATGAATGGGTGTTTTAAGCTTTGTAAAATCCTGAATTCATGGTGTTCCACCTTGTATTGTGGATAATCCAGTTTGAACAACTCACGAATGTGGGTTTCTGCTTCTTTCCCATATATTACATAGGGCTTATTGGAAATGTCTTCTGAAACGGTCCTGCCAGTTTTTTCCTCAAAGAGCTTTATATTTGTTTTATAGGGATTCATTCCAACTATGGCGCTTGCATCGCTTCCGCCAATCCCGTTAGTACGACCACCCAACCACGACATTTCATTTTGAAAATCGTAAATTTTATAACAGGCCATTGATTTTCTTTCCTTTCCGCCTTATAATAAAGGTGTAAAATTATTTTTTGTTATCTGAATCCTGAGAAGTTGCAGCTTCTTGGGATTCTTTTATTTCCTTAACATCCTCTATCCATATCATCATTTTCATCTCCTATCAAAATTCCTTCTCGTGCACATCGCCGTTTTCATAAACAAGTACCAGGATCTCACCATGCTTATCAGCTATAACGGCTTCGTTCTTATTAAATTCAATATTGAATTCGGAGAGTACGAAGTTATTGTACTCCAGCCATCTGTATATACAGAATTCCGCTATTGTCTTTGCTTTCTGTTTACCTTTCACGCTTCCTCCTCCTTTCCATATCATCCAATTCCTGTATAAAGTAATAGATCAGCAAGCAAATCCAAAAGCCAACTGTTATTGCTTCTAAGGCTGTCCAGGGCGTTTGAAACATGATCTGCGCTGTTTCCATTATGCAGGTTGTTGCCAGTAGGCTAATTACTTTGTTTTTCAAGGGCATTACTTCTTTCTTTTTTGTTATATAATCCGAGGTCTAAATACCAATTGACATATCTCCTTGCTTTCACTATAATTTAAATTCCGTTTAGCTCTGTTTCTGTTGGCGATCTAGTTAAGCCCGTTTAGAAGAAAAGCCAAAATGGTCCCCCACAATATTCCTAACGCTGGATACGTTATGCCGAAAATTTTATTGTGTAACGTATCTTTTTTATTGTTTCTAATACTGCTTACTTCTATTATAAGAAATGTCAATATCAATGCTTCCGATATATTAATGGTTATCAACATATCTGTCACTTTATCCTCTCCTTTCTACTACTTGTATAATGGGTTACTGGTCATCCAAAGATCATTTTCTTTATATCCTCCTTTCCTGACCGTTTTCGCATTGGTTTTTCTTCGCTAATAGATACCGGCTGTTCATTCCTATAAAATTGACTCATAGGAATTCTTATACTTTTCCCAATCCTTGGCGCTGTCTCAATTATGCCCTCTCTAATCAGATCATAGATATGATTCCGGGAGCATTTCATTTTTTCTGCTACTTCTTCAGGTGTGAAGAAACCATCGTCCGCTCTGGATTTTAGGTAATCTATGGCTTTTTGAAGCCTCTTGTTTTCTTCCTCTAACAGGGAAATTCTTTCTTCTATTCCCACGTTTCGCACCTCCTAACCTGCTTGCCTGTTGCTGTTATTCGCCATCTTATAAACTTCATCAGATACTGAGATATTAAGTTGGAACTTTTCTTTTACTCCCATTAGATCAACAGCGCTCTCAAGTAGTTCCTGCCGGTCGATAAGCATCTCAGGTGTCATTTCAGCCTTCTTTACCATTTTGGGAAATCCAAACCTCGTAGATACCGCCTTGTTTGCAATTATATTGGCTTTAATAAAATCTACCTGAACCGGTTTTCTTAATGTCTTGCATAATTTTGACATTGTTTCTTTTTGGTGTTCCTTATCTAGCATACGGAAGATCTGAAAGCCCTCCAGTCCGGTCGACTGGCGGAGGGTTTTAATAACACTGAATACCCAGCGTTTAAATTCCTTTGCTTCTTTTTTATGACTTCCGAATGTTGCGTCATAAATACCAAATTCCGATATTATTGATAATTCCTGCTTTCCTCCAAGGGTGTCCACTTTATGCACCCCCTTATCTTTTTGGTCAAGATTTCTAACCATTTGTGGCGTATGCTTATAGCCCAATGCTATTGCCACATCTTTTGCAACTGCCCACCACTCGCCGTCTTTCTCTACAAATCGAATGTTGCATCCGTTCCAGTTTTCTGTTTTCATGGTGATGCCCCTTTCCTATCCTGCTTTCTTATCATGCAATCTTTCCATTGCCCAAATTGTGTTTACACTCTGTTTTGCGAGTAGTAAGCTTTCGGTGTTAAGCTGCATCAGCATTTTTACAGTTTCTTTAATATCTTTCTTTTCTTTGTCACCCATGCTGTTCGCCTCCTTTCTTTGTTGCTATGTGATAAGTATATATCTCCTAGATTAATTTGTCAATAGTATTTTTAAATATTTTTGTTGCAAAGTGATATTATTTGTGTTACTATATATACATGGAGGTGATGAAATTGAACGATGGAGAAAGATTAAAACTTCTTCGAAAAGAACTCGGAATGAAGCAAGGAGATTTTGCAAAAGAAATATCTACTACACAAGGACATATTTCCGACATAGAAAATGGTAGAAAAAATTTATCTGAAAGAACAGCAAAACTTATTTGCTTAAAATCCTGGAGCGGAAAACTCGTTAATGAGGACTGGTTGGTTAGTGGAGTGGGGGACATGTTTCTTAAATTGGAAGAAACAGATGAATTAGCGAATATGGTATCTGATTTATTAGAAGAACCTGATAATGAGTTATTCATAATAATACAAGAAGTTATGCACACATATAGGGAACTAAAACCCGAATCAAAAGAACTATTCAAGGATATTTGTAAGTCATTAATAAATAACATAAAAAAAAGGGAAGGCTAAAGCCTTCCTCTCCGTTTCAGATGATTCAACAATATTATTTTTATTTGTTTTAAAATTAACTCGTCAGTATCGTCGCATAGTTTGAGAAGTTGATTAATAGTTTTGATTTGTTCTTCATTGATCATATATGTATGCCCTCCTTGATTTGGATGCAAAAACCCGAAATTCCTATGTAATTATAATACTACTGGCATTCGATTTTTGCAATAGTTTTTCGAACATAAGTTCTTGTTTTATTAATTTTTAGGAGGCGCGCCTTTAATATGATTAGATTATAGTATATAATTCGACAAAAGAAAATGTTAAAAACTGGAAATAATTCTATGTAAAGCGCCTATGATTACATAAATTTGTACATTGTTTATACTGGGTATCCAATAATTATTAATAAATTACAGTTTCGCGCAAACTTTCCCGGTTTTCGCGCAAAGACCAACCAAAGTGCTAATATATATTTTTGTTAAAAATCACTAACGCCTAATATCAGAAAAGAGGGTGATTTACAAAATGATTCATATAGCCGTGGTTGATGATGAGCATATATTTAGGGATTCTATAAGCGAGATTATAAAAAACAAAATGCAATGCCTAGAAATTCCATTTAAGATACACAAATTATGTGATGCGAAAAGTTTGATAGATCTTGTGGATTCCATTCCCATTAGCCTAATATTTCTTGATATTGATATGCCAGAATTCAATGGGCTTGATGCGGGAGAATATTTGTTCAAGCGAAATTACAATAGAGAGATTGTTTATGTATCCGGATATGAGAACTATGTATTTGACGCACTCAAATATTACCCATTTAATTTTGTTAGAAAAACTCATATGCAACACGAAATTCCCAGTACTATAGAAAACTTTATAGGAATTTATAATAACGATTATAAATTTATAACTATAACATCTGGATACAAAACTTTACGGGTATTATTAAAAGATATTTTGTATTTTTCAAAATCAGGGCGCAAGACATGCATTATACGACTAAATGATGATCCTATTTACACATGGGAATCTATGACTAAAATCGCAAAAACATGCTTAGATATAGGTTTTTGCAGAATATCAAAGGACAAAATTGTTAATTTAAAATATGTGGAAAGCATAGACAAGACAGAAGTGATATTAAATAATGGGATAACCTTGCCATTAAGTAAAGAATGGCTAGAGTCATCAGTGCAACAATTTTTAGTCTATAGGAGAAAATAAAAATGTTATCTAAGATCTAATTAAAAATTTAGAATGCAAAAGCATTTAGAAGAAAGAGGGAATAAGTTATGTCATTAATTAATTGCACCGAGTGTGGAGGAAAAGTATCCGAAAACGCAAAGAATTGCCCGCATTGTGGCAACCCTTTAGCATCCGAAAGTAGCGTACAGCACCAACAGATCGAGCAAAAGATCAGGGCAACGGAAATATCTTTTACTAATTCCCATAAAATCAGCGGAATGCTACTGGTTATTTTCGGCTTTTTAATCGCTCTAGTTAGCTTGCCTTTTATTCTCCCGTTTGGAATCATTTTCTTAATTGGAGGATTGGGCATTGTGGGGTGCGGATATAATATGTGCACTGCCGAATGTCGGGCAGATTGTCCGTATTGCGGGAAAGAAAACAAATTTTCGCGAAAAGCGGAAAGCCTTAATTGTAAATTTTGCCGCAAAACAAGTGTAAGGGATGGCGAAACACTAAAAACCGTTAATTAAACAATAAAAACCGCCCGGTGCCGGAAACACCGAACGGCTCAAATGTTACTATACAGACCACGAAGGACCATATAATAAGCCCTAGACAAGCATATTATATCATCTTTCCAAGCGTCTGTATAGGCGCTATTTTTATGTCTAAAACAGGAGGATGAACAACATGAGCATACAAGAAAAAAAGTACGCATCTAAGAAAACAGGCAAAACAACAATCAAGTATTATGCGAATGTGTATGATGTCAATACCAAACAGCGTTTTACCGGTCCGGTAAGGCTTACCAGGAAAGAAGCCGTGCACGATGAATCAGAAATTTTAAAGAAAATGGAAGACGGTTTAAGAATTGAAAAGAAAAATAAAAAAATGACTTTCGATCAGGCCGCCGCTTCTTGGCTGGATGCTACGGAAGGACATTATGCAAATTCAACCCTCAAGACATACAAGAGATATTACAGTGATTATATACAAGATATCTTTGAGGGGCAGGCAGTTACCGGAATTACTTCTGTTCATATTCAGAATTATATAAATGTCATGAAAAAGAAGTACGGAGCTGAAACCGTGAATAAATGTATCAATATACTTTCCAACATCTTTAATTATTCCATTGACACTCTGAAGATAATTCCCCAAAATCCCTGCTGCCGGGTGAAGCGAGCAAAGGTTGTTCTTCCAACAAAAACTACTTGGACGGATGAACAATGCATGTACTTCCTAAAGCTTCCAGAAGTACGGTTCTCGCGCTTCTACGGCATGTTTGTATTATCTTTATTGACTGGTGCACGCCCTGGTGAGGTATGTGGTATAGCAGAAACCGATCTTACGGAATCTGGTGAATTGACATTGCACAGAGGATTGGACAATGATCTTGTTGTCTCGGACATGAAGACCGCTCAGAGTCATCGAGGTCTTACTCTCCCAGAACCAATAGCAAAAGCTGTAGAACGTAGCTTACAATGGAAAAAGGAGATGCAGGCAAAGTATCCTGAGTTTGGAAATAACGACTTCTTATTTGTAAATGAAGACGGGAATCCAATAAAACCGGACACTTATTCAAAAGCGTTCAGGACGATTTTAAAGCGTCACAATGATAAGATGGAGAAATACTTGGATGCACACGGAAAACTCCCAAATGGCGGCGCTATTCTTCCACAGATTGCTTTATATGACTGCCGGCATAGCTTTGCCACCAACAATTTGAGTAATGATGAGCGGCACGAAGTAATTGCACAGATAATGGGGAATAGTGTTAAGACTCTCTTGTCCAGGTATGCGCACGTTGACACCAAAATGACAAGCAAAGCATTAGAAAATTATTCAAAACATGTAGCGATGTAGTAACAGAGTATAACAGAAAAAACGAATGACGTTAACCGTTTTCGTAAACCAAAAAAACGCGGGCCTGAGATCACTACTCTCAAACCCGCATAAATACTAATAAAACTAAGAGCGCGAGACGGGACTCGAACCCGCGGCCTCGACCTTGGCAAGGTCGCGCTCCACCAACTGAGCCACTCGCGCATATCTTACTTTTCTTTTTTATCTCCTTGAGACAAGAATTATAATACTATATCTTCCTGTATTTGTCAACAGTTATTTTGAAATTTTTTATATTTTTCAAATTGTATATTCTATTTTGTTAAAAATACTATAAAGAACGGTATACAAATGCTGTAAAAGTATCGTAAACATTGAAACTCTCCCTACAAATGTAACCGTTCTCTGCTTCATGATATTACTATATTATATAACTCATCACAGCTCATCATCACCAATATACTCCGTTTACTGCTTTAGCAGAACACTTAAAACATACTGATTATTCGGAAGTGTTTTATGAGTGATATTATTCAGACGAATTAAATCTAAATCCACCCAGATCTCTTCCGCCGCTATCATTACATTGGCGAACATGATACCCAGATTTAATTCTGCAAATTTTCCAAAGGTACCATTTGCCATTACAGCTTTCTTACAGAAGACATGGATTCTGTTTTCATAAACAACAAATCGCCATGGCTGGCTGTTATAGCTGGATGGAGCCAGCCTTGCGGTATCCAGGATCTCTTTCACCCAGGTCTTAGGTCTCTCTTTATATGCACACAGTTCATCCAGACTCAGACGCTTGGCCTCATAATCATGGCGGAACAGAGAGCCTTTGGGAAACCCAAATGCCAGAGCCGTGACAAAATCATACCCATCCTCTTCCATCTTTTTGTCTTTTCGTTTCGCCATACCGAGAAAGCAGCTTCCAATTCCTTTTGTATTTAGATACAGTGATATGTGTTCCATAATATAGCCTGCATGCAGATCTCTTTTTTCTTTCTTCTCAGCGTACAGAGCGATATAATAAGGCGCGCTTACATTTACCAGTCCACCGACACGGCCTCTTTTCGAAACATTATCAATAATTTCAACTTTCACACCAATTCCGGGAAATATCGGTTCTATTTCCTCTACAAATTCAAGGATTCCGCTTAAGATTTTATCATCTATTGCTTCCTTTTTAAAATTCCGTATCGATTTTCTGACATAAATCGCTTCGTACAGATTCATTCTTCTCACCCATTTAAACATTTTGTAACAATATTGTAACATGTTTTGATCAGAATATCTACTGAAAATTTGATGGAAAATTGTTTATTTTTTAAAGCATTACCTGTACAATTGTTCTAATTTATCCAAATAACTTCCAAAGACTTTCAAAGCTTCATCTACCGGTTCCGGCTGTGTCATATCTACTCCACACAACTTCAGTAAATCTATCGGATCCATGGAACTGCCCCCGCTTAAGAATTTCTTGTAGTTTTCTACCGCATCTTTTTCACCATTTAATATTTTACTGCTAATGGCAATTGCCGCTGAAAAACCTGTAGCATACTGATAAACATAAAACGGTGTATAAAAATGAGGTATTCTTGCCCATTCAAAAGCGATGTCATCGTCAATTATCATCCCGTCACCAAAATAAGTTTTATTCAAATTATAGTATACCTTGCACAATGTCTCCGCATTCAGCGTTCCGCCCTCTCCAACTACTTTATGAGTAGCTTTTTCAAATTCTGCAAACATAGTCTGGCGATAGAGAGTGCTCTTAAACTGATCGAGGAAGTAATTAATCAGATATGCTTTTTCCTGCTTATCCTCTGTCTTTTCTATTAAATGATGAATCAACAGCGCTTCATTGCATGTTGATGCCACTTCCGCAACAAAGATCTTATACCCCGCATAGATATAGGGCTGGTTTTCATCGGAATAATAGGAATGGAGTGCATGACCCATTTCATGTGCCAGGGTAAATACACTGTTAAGATTATTCTGGTGATTCAGAAGTACATAGGGATGGGTACCGTAAGCCCCCCAGGAATAAGCACCTGTTCTCTTTCCTTCATTTTCATAGACGTCAATCCAACGGCTGGCGAATCCTTGCTGAAGCAATCCCTGATATTCTTCTCCTAAAGGTGCCAGACCCTCCAGAACTATTTTTTTCGCCTGTTCATAATCAATTTTCATATCTACCCCAGACACCATTGAAACATGCAGGTCATACATGTGAAGGTCCTCCAGATCCAGTAATTTCTTACGCAGATCCACATACCGGTACATCAGGTTCATATTCTTATGAACTGCTTGGATTAGATTATCGTACACATGAACCGGAATATTACTGTCGTCCAGTGCCGCTGCCAGTGCGGAATCATAGTTTCTGGTTTTGGCGTAAAAAGCCGCCTGCCTGGCATTGGCATCGTAAATAGCAGCCAGTGTATTCTGGAAGCTCTTATAAGAGGCATATATGGTCTCGAAAGCTTCTTTGCGGACTTTCCTGTCCTTACTCTCCAAAAAGGATATATAGCGTCCCTGGGTCAGTCTGACGGTATCGCCCTTTTCATCTGTAATATCTCCAAATTTAATATCTGCATTATTAAACATGCTGAAAATATTTCCTGGCCCCTGTGCAATCTCGGAGACACCAGCCAGAAGTTCTTCCTCTTTTTCAGATAAAACATGATCCTTCTGCCTTATTATATTCGTTAAAAATTTCTGGTAACTTTCCAAACCTTTAGTTTCTGCCTTAAATTTCTCCAGTAATTCTGCCGGTATCCCCAGAATTTCCGGTACCACATAAGCGGTGGCACTGTTTAACATGGTCATAATTACCTGGGACTCTCCTGCCATTTGCTGATACTTGCCATTGCCGGTATTCTCATGTAATTTCTGGTTAGCATACACATATATTTTTTCCCCCAGCTGATTCATATCGCTGTAGGCATCCAGCATTTCCAAAAGGCGATTCCCGCTGTCCTTCAAATGTCCACGGAATGCTGAAAATTCTTCAATCATTTTTTCCAGCTGTCTGCTGTCTTCTTTCCAGGCTTCATCATTTTTGTATAGATCTTCCATTGCCCATGTATGTTCTGTCTTTTGTTGTTCTCTGGTTATAATCACGTTTCCTTCTGCCATATAAATTCCTCCATTCTTTTGCTTCCATTTCTTATGGATAAGTATACGAGCCTTAAAAAATACTGTCAAGGGGTGCAGTTGCTGTCTCTCATTTCTTCTGAAAAAACGCAAAGACAAAACCAGAGCAGCAAAGAAGCTGCTCCGGTTTCTCATAAGTATTAATCAGCAAAACCCAACTATAATGCATTTTTAGATCAAATATAAAACGTCCGCTGTAGAACTAAATACATTTCACAATAAAAACACTGCTGCCTTCCCTGTCATTAATGACGGTCTCTTTTACCAGTTTAAAATAATCTTGTTTTCGCAGCGTTCCAAGGAGCACCTCCCGCTCGTCAGAGTACATCACAATGCATCCGTCTTCTTTTAACAGCTCTTTGGATTTTGTCCAGAATTTCTCATAGAGTTTCTGTACGAATACCCGGTCCTTGGTTTTCGATACACCCGGCATGTTGGTTACAATCTCATCAAACAGGTATTCGTGACGGAAATCAAAATAATCACGGTTGATATAGTGAGCAATCATTCCGGCATTTTTAGTATTTTCTTCTGCTTTTACTACCGCTTCTTCCAAAATATCCAGTCCATATATCGGGTCGGCTTTCGCTATTTTACTGCGTTCAACCAACATTGTTCCCACTCCGCAAAATGGATCTAATACCTGTGCCCCATCCTTTAAATACTCTTTTGCAAGTTCCATAATAAGTGCTGCATTGCAGGGCGAAATAGACGTCGGCAGTGTCTGTTTCCGATAAGAAAACCGTTTATCCTCTAAAGTATAAAGCTTTAACAGCGGAATGAAATCCCCTGCTTTATTCTCAATCAGCCGCAATTCAATTTCATATTCCGAGGAAGAATTTATCAATTTTCTGTCCAGCTGCTTTTCCAGCGCTGCAGAGATCTTACGTATAAAAGGACCTTTTTTATCCAGCGTCATACGGCTCTTTAATTCAATGCGGTAATAAAACGGACCTTCCCCACTGTGCATCTCCTCCAGAAATGGCAAGAGTCCTGAGCGTTTAAGCTGGTAAGCCATTTCTTCCGGCGTACCTCTAAGCACCGGTGCTCCTTTAACCGGAAACAGCATTTCCTGATACGTCCGAATCGGCAGAATTTCTTCCAGTGATTCTGTTGCTACCCGAAGTCCCCCTGCCAGCATCTTAATCTCACCGTCTGCAATTTGGTTCTTCGTTACTTCCCTGTGGCTGCGATTTGTAAGCAATATCACTTCCAGAGGTTTATCAAGTCCTGTGAATTTATGCTTTTGGGGCTTCTCGTATTTCAGAATCATATTCTGCAGCAGGGCAGATTCTTCTCGTACATGCTTCATATTAGATTCCTCAACAGGATCATTTGTCAGCTGTAGAAGCCTTTCTTTTAACATTGCCAGATAATCCTGGTATTCATACTGTGAAACAGCTTTCAAAAAATCAGATTTAATAAATAGTTTTTCTTCCTTCTTATAAGCTTTCACTAATACAGGCAGCAAATCCTCACATTCCAGATCCCCCATAATAAGGGCGGCATTTTTCCTAACTTTTGCATCCTCATTCTTCAAAAGTGCCACAAACACCTCAAATTCGCCTGCCAGTTCATACGCCAGTGCACGTTTTGCATACGGCTCCTTCATTTCCTGTCTTAGAGAAATCAAATTTTTTCTTATTTCACTGCCATCACAAATATTTTTATACAACTCTTTTATCATAAAGCTCCTTACAGGCTACGTGCCCGCTCTCTCTATTTTTCTTTTTCCATAATTTTTTTACGGCTTACTTCCAGTACAAGTTCTCTTAATTTATCAGTAACCTCAAATTCTTTTGCTTCTTCCACTCCGTAATTCATCTGCAGATCATACTCCAGCGGCAGCCAGGTGGACAGATCTGATTCGTTGTGCTGGATAACGGCTTCCATCTTATCCAAGACATGAAATAATCTGGCCTCATTGGTTTCGTTTTCCTCCATCTCCCTATGGAGATCCAAAAATTCCTGCCTTCTGCCCCCATCCAGCATTTCGGCAATATTTTTGATTTCCAATCCTTCAACCGCCCTTGCTTCATCCGTCTTTTCAAAACAGGGAATATCACCCGTTACGGCTTCTCCCATATCATGGATCAGACACATGTGCATGACCTTTTCCATATCCAAATCAGGAAAATCGTCCCTTAAAAGCCAGGCGAATAGAACCAGTCTGAAGCAGTGCTCCGCTACACTTTCTTTTCTTCCAGAAGAAGTCTCACAGTGCCTGGTATTGCACTTAAGCTGTTCTGACAGCTTCAGGAATTCTAATATGGCTTCTGCATGCACGGTTATCCCTCCATCACTTTAACATAATAAGACCGGTTGCGAGGACCGTCAAATTCACAGAAATAAACCGCCTGCCAGGTACCCAGAATCAGTTTCCCATTCTCCAATATCAGAGTGGATGATGCGCCAACAGCCGCGGATTTCATATGTGCATGGGAATTTCCTTCAAAATGGCGGTATTCTTTATCCTGAGTTGGGAACACCTTTTCATAACCATATATAAAATCTGTACATACATCCGGATCACAATTTTCATTAATCGTGATGCCTGCCGTGGTGTGAGGACAATAGATCACTACAATTCCATCCGCAATCCCACTCTTTTTCACATCTTCTTTTATGCTTGCCGTAATATCCACCAGGCGCTGGCGCTGTGATATTGTTAAATTATGCTTATAGGTATTCATTTCATATACTCCTCCATATAATTTCCTACATCTGTTTTAAACGCTTCCCATTTATCTTCATTTTCTACAAAATACTTGGGGCATATTTTCCCGGTTACATCGTAATGCCGGATAATCTGATCCGTCCCCAGCTCGAACTTTCCGCAAAGAAAAGCTACCAATTTAACCAGCGATTCATAGGTTGCATCATTATATTTTCCACTTTCATCCGGGTGGCAGCATTCAATGGAAACGGTATCCTGATTTCTGTCATTTGAAGCATATGCCATCTCAGAAGTGGGTACACACTGAATAATTTCTCCGTCCAGACCAACGATAAAATTACTGCTTAAATAATCATTCTGCAGGTCCTTGAGGCTGTCGAAATAGTCCCTGTTTTCCTGAGCCGTAGTCATGGGATTGGCAAGATAATGTACAACAATGGCTGTGATCTTATCGGTGGGTATCCCGGGTCTGGAATATGGATTGATATCAAGCAGCTGGACATCGATATCCGGCTGGGGTATAGGATTTGAATCTTCCGTCTCCGCTGCCGCCTGGGTTTCTGCAGTTGTTTCGGTCACACTCACCGGCTGAGCTTTATGGAAAATCAGCCTGTACCCTACAACAGCAAGAACGATAATAAATATCCCTACTCCTGTCACAATCGTTCTTTTCACCATTTCCACACGCTGCTGATTTTGTGTTTCTCTTCCTCCCCTGGACCTTCTTTGGGACATTCTTCTTTTATTTCTCTGACTGTTTCTCATTCGTATTCTCACTTGACCGCATTCATAACAAAAGCCTGTCTGCGATACTGTCTAATTAATTATGTGAAAATGTTTTCACATTTTTATCAGTTTCAATTCCGTACTGTCTAAAGTTTTTGAACTTTAATTCAAACACGATCTAGTATAGCTTCAAATTGTGAAAATTTTTACAACATTTCCTTATTTTTTTCTTAACACATAATAAAAAGCCTGCATAAACATCCCATTTAACAGCTGTTACCTCCCGGTTAGCTATACGATTTTACGAAAAAATAGCGCTTCCACTTTAACAGTGCGGCGCTACTTT
>NZ_JAWYAJ010000042.1:2646-12704 GCF_034124845.1 Robinsoniella sp. | reverse complement strand
TGGCAGGAAATTCGTTAAGGACTGGGAGGTAAGATATTCACTTAAATTTTCTTCCCTGGTAAACCAGTCATACAGCTTTCCTGCTGCTTCTGCATACTTGGTATTTGCCGAAATAACAATGCTTCTGTCTGAGGAACCAGTCATATAGATCTTGCCATCTGTTTCATCAACCGGAGTAATGAAGCATCCCAGTTCAAACTGTTCCGGGTCTGCATTTTTGATTTCATCCAGCCCTGGCACCCAGGTTCCCTGAGGCAGCATTGCGGCTTTTCCCTCTACAAAGTAGGTAACGGACTGTGGATAAGTCATGGTCAGAGATGATTTTCCAATATAGCCTTCCTGACACATTTTCTCCGCCAGTTCGAATTCTTTTTTAAACAGCTCGGATGCCTGTTTCTCTCCGTTGTAAAGTGCAAGCCCCCATTCCGGTGTGTCTTTTAAGTAATCCCCAAATTGTCTGCTTCTGAAAAACATTTCAAAGGTCCAGGCATCTTTGTCGCCAAATACAAATGGCTCTA
This sequence comes from Robinsoniella sp., assembly GCF_034124845.1. Classification (NCBI taxonomy): domain Bacteria; kingdom Bacillati; phylum Bacillota; class Clostridia; order Lachnospirales; family Lachnospiraceae; genus Robinsoniella; species Robinsoniella sp. The sequence continues at coordinate 12,186 of NZ_JAWYAJ010000042.1, read as the reverse complement.
CTCCGTCTGCTTTTATTTTGTCCGCCGCTGCCCAGAGTTCTTCCATGGTTTCCGGCTCTTTCAGATTCAATTTTTCAAAGTATTTCTTATTATAGAAGATCGGATCCGGTCCGCCCTGGGTACAGACCGGGAAACCGTACTGTTTTCCATCAATGGTATACAGATCTTCTAACGATTTGGATTTCGCCAGAGTCTCCTTTGACGGGCGGCCGCTTACATCCATCAGATACCCTTCTTTTACGAACTTTTCATACTGTGCCGGCTGGATTAAAAATACATCCGGGGCATCATCGGAAATCAGTCTGGTCTTTAACAGCTTATCGTAATTGGTGCCGTCCACTGCCTCCACTTCTACTTTGATGTCCGGGTTTTCTTCCATGAATTTCTCAATGAATGCTTTGTCTTCGCCGCCGGTCATCCATGACACAAACCGGATTGTAGTCTGCTCTGGGGATTCCCCGTCATCCTTTGCCGCTTCTTTGGACTGGCTCTCTTCTGCTGCCTGACTTTCTTTTACCGTCTGCTTCCCTTCTCCGTTAGCATCTGTTCCCTTAGTCTCTGCTCCTTTGGAACAGCCTGCAGCGCTTACTGCCATCATCCCTGCCAAAACCAGTAATAAGATTTTCTTTCTCATACTTTAATACCTCCCAATGTTTTTGTTTTTTAAATCTAACCATATTATATCCAATAAAGAGTATTTCCTGAAATAGGTCATTTTTAATAAACAGTGGGTTATTTTATTGTCCTTTTTTATACTGACCGGGAGTAATCCCCTCCCATTTTTTAAATGTCTTATAAAAATGCTTCACATCTGCAAATCCAATTTTATCACAGATATCTGCTGTCTTCACATTTTGGTCTAACAGTCTTTTGGCTTCTTCGATCCGAACCTTGTTTACATAATCGATAAAATTCAGTCCTTCTTCATTTTTAAAGAATTTACTGAAATACGCCGGGCTGAAATTCACGTGTTCCGCCACACTTTCCAGGGTTAGATGAAAGCCCACATTCTTTTGGATATATTCTTTTGCCCGGATCATGATTTTTTCATTTCCTACCCCGGATTGCTGTTCCAGCGTTTTCATACACAGTAAAATGTTTTCAAACAGAAAGGCTTTCATCTCTTCTATGGTGTCGAATGTCTGGATTTTATTATAGAGGGAAAACTCATTATCCAAAACCCTGGAGCTGTCAATCTCCTTCTTTTCCAACTCTTTATGCAGCAGTACGAATAGGTTTAGATGCATTTTATTTAGTTTTTTTACATCTGCCAGCATTAAGTCAAGAAACGGTGCGTACAAATCATCTACATATTTGTGAATCTGACCAATATCTCCCTGATATAAACTTTTTATAATGGCTTCTTCCGGTAACTGACCTGCATCACAGTTTTTTCTGGCACCGGTCTGCTCCTCGGAGGCGAAATAGATGACTCCCCCGCCCAGAATAAGCCGCTTATTCACCGTATCTTTTGCGGAATTATATGCCGTCTGGATTTTTGAAAGTCCGGACACTTCCCTGCCCACCCCAAAGGTCAGCTCCGCCTGTTTGAAGTAGCCGATATAGCGTTGGATATTATCAAAAAGCTCCTGATAGATCTGCTTTTCATCGTTCTTCCAGGAATCATAATTCAGCAGGATGCCGTTTAGATTTATATCGGAGAAGAAATATACATCCATGCCATTCATTCTGGCAATTTCATTTGTTATATTTTCAATGCCGAACTGAATGATATCCTGGTCTTCCAGGCTGTTTTCCTGATCGGTTCTGCCCTTGATGGTAAAACAGCAGATCTGAAACAGCTTTTTATCCAGGCGTACCGGTTCCCCGCGAAATGCATTGCCATATTTTTCCGAATTACCGCTGTTGCCGGAAATGATATCATAGATATACTGCTTTTTTAATAGCTCCCTGGCTCTGGCCCTGCTTTTGTTCAGCTCCGCATACTGTTCCTTCTTAAAACGGATAATTGCAAGCTTTTCTTCTACTGCATCCATTGCTTCTTTTAGCTTTTTGTCATCAATTGGTTTCAGCAGATAATTATATGCCCCCAGCTCCATTGTACGCTGGGCATATTCAAATTTATTGTGTCCGCTTAGAATAATATAGATAAACTCCTTTTGCAAAGCGTCTGCCTTCTCCATAAACTCTATTCCAGACATCTCCGGCATACAGATATCCAGAAATATTACATCCGGCAATTCCCTTTCCAGGGTTTTCAATGCATCCTGTCCATTGTCATCCATTAAAATATTCCGGTAATGAAATTTATTCAATTGACTTTTCAAAATGTCCCTCGCAAGGCTTTCATCATCAATAATCAGTATTTTCATTTCTTAGTTCCCCCTTTATCACCTTCACCTTTGGATACCGGATTCTCACCGTAGTCTGATGATCCTGGCTGCTGATAAACTTCAGCCCGTATTGTTCCCCATAGTAATAACGGATTCTCGCATTCACATTAAATATCCCGACTTTATCCTTATTTTTCATTACATACTGATCTTCTTTTACAGCCAGCTGTTCATTTATTTCTTTTAATTTATCTTCTTCGATCGTCTTGCCGGTATTGGAGACATAAATGTTAAATTCGTCCCTTACGTTCAGCGCCACAATTTTTATTTCTCCCTCCTGTACGGACTTTTCCAAACCGTGTTTAAAAGCATTTTCGATAATTGGCTGGAGGATCATTCTTGGAATCTCATTATCCAGCACCTCATCATCGATTTCCTTTATAATCGTATATTTATCATGAAACCGGATTTTCTGTAAATAGATGTACTTGTCTATGTACTCCAGCTCTTCTAAGAAGGATACGATATACACGCCCCGGTTCAGGGAATAGCGGAAATTATCGGAAAGGTACTGAATCATGTCCGCAGTCTTGCCGCAGTCCCCCTGCAGTGCCTCGGCTTTTATGGAATTCAGAGTATTAAATAAAAAGTGAGGATTAATCTGGCTTTGATAGTTCTCAAACTCCGCCTGCTTTTTTAACAATTCTAGTTTATATTCCTTGTTAATCAGATTCCGGATATTGGCGATCATGTTGTTAAATGCATTGGCAATGGAGCCAAATTCATCTCTTCTTTTAATATCCACCTGCTCATACATATTTCCATTCTGAAATGATTTTATGGAAGAAATCAGCTTCCGAATGGGTATGTTTATGGTAACGGATACCATAATGGACAGGGCAGTACAGACGAAAAACAAGATTACAGTGAGAACGGTATTATTTCTTTTGATAAATTCTGCTTTAGCTGCTATATTTTCTGAATCCAGGATGGATACCATTTTCCAGTAATTATCCGTGGATTCCCCCCAGGTGATGATTTTTTCACTTCCCAGATCATGAAATCCTTTCTTCTGAAAAATATCCTTCATTTCCTTCTCATCCAGATCGGAATTGGAATAAAATACATTTCCCTGGTCATCATAGACAATATTGATTTCACCCTCTTCTCTCTCTACATTGGCAAAAATCTGTTCAAAGGTCTTCATTTTCTGGTCAATTTTTAATACACCTACTGTTTTATCGTTATAGGGATTTACAATAGTACGGCAGACAGACACCACCTGTTCATGGGCGTTGGTGTAATTATTTTCATGGGGAGCCACAATGACGGCACGTCCGTTAGCATCTATGGCAGCCTGAAACCACCCTTCCTCCCTAACGGTCTTCAGATTCTGGGACGCCATATTCCGGTCATAAAAGAACTTTACTTCACCCTCCAGATCAATCATGCTGATACAATCCAGCTTGAAATTGCCCTGAATGATGCTCACCAGGCTTCCATAGACGGAATTATAATTATTGATATATTCCTCGGTAAGGTTCTCTGTGTCTGTATCCAGTACATAGGAGATGTTCTCAAAATTATACAGGGCAATGGACTGGCTCTTTAACACATTAAAGTTTTCTTTTATATTTTGGGCAATCTGATTATTTAAGTTTCCCTTGCTGTCTATATAGCTGTCATAAATGCTCCGGTATGACATGTAATAGGAAATAGCCGAAAAAATAATGATTGGGATACAGATGCTGACGAATAACATGAAGAATAATTTGAAGACTATTTTTTCTCTTAGTAAATTTCTCATAGCTCTCCTCTTATTTGGGCTTTCCATCTGGTTAAATGCAATTTATTTCATATGTATTTCATTATATCCGACAATTGTAGTTTTAGAAAGAACTTTTATAAATAATATAACTTTAATATCCAACATTCATTATAAAACTGAAACTAATACGCACAAACCGTTCCATCCGATACAATTTACGATGCTACAGCAGAAAAGTAGCCATGATTTTATTATGAAATCATGACTACTTTCTATTTAACTGAATCTATCCATTGTCTATATAAACGCTATTCCTTAAAATTCGCCTTAAATATTTGCTAATTCTTTAAAACATTCCTGAACAGCAAGATATTTTTCCCAATCAACACCCTTCAATATATCCTGACGCTGATTAAATTGAGCTACTGATGTCCGTATAGAAAAATAAACATCAAATTTTGCTTTCGTAACGTATCGTCTGTATGTTAAATACCTTCTTTCCGGGTCAACATTCTCTACGAATTCATTCCCGGCATCTATAATTTTTTTATCATAATCACTTTCCTTAGAAACTGAGTTCAACAAAAAAGTTTCCAATGCGCCCGTTTCTTCAAAAGGAATAATTAAAGTTAATATCTTAAAACATACTTCTTGCTGGCGACCATTTTCAACGCTGCACGTTAACCAAATCCCATTGTTTAATTCTCCATCATAACTTACTTCACGATTCTGTAATATATCCATTATGCTTTTTAAAAATTCTGCTTCCGTTCCCGCCTCATCTCTGTCTGTGACAATAACAATATTTTGAACTGATGCCGGATTATCAGAAGATATTTGGTTACGTTCAATCAGTTTTTCAAAAACTCCCGGTATCTGACTGCAACCACCCGCTGAACCAATCGTTAACTTATCATTATTTTTGATCAACGTCCTTGCCATTTTGAATGGAACAATTTGTTCATGCTTTTTGATATCCTCCATATGCCTTTCTCATAAAATATTGAAGCAACACATAATCAGTGGACCCCTCACACAGTATCACACTTTTCATTTATCTTAACTCCAATCCCATCTCGTCTTTTGCCTCAATCGCTTTGCGACTGATTAATCCACGCGCAACAGTCTTTTCTTTATTCTGAAATAAAGTGAATACTTTTATATGTTCTTGTAGATCCGGGCAACATTTAAGCACTTTATCTATTGCTTCTTCACTATGAGATGTCATGAATAATTGTACATTTAGTTTCATACAAGTTTTCAAAATCCACTCAAATACATTATTCATTGCAGATGTGTGAATTGCTGTTTCAAATTCATCTAACAGCAGAATCCCATTTTGAGATGAAATAACGGCACTCATCAACAAAATAGCTTTTTTTAACCCATCACCATATACATTTAACGGCAATGCCTTTTTATGATTTTTTGATAGAATTTTATATACATTACCTCTTCTGTACTTTTCATTAGCATTATCCACGTTAATACTAATAATACCATTATCAAATTCTCTTAATACTTCCAACATTTCTTCATATAAATCCGGAGTGTCCAGAACCTTATTTAAAAAAACAATACCATCTGCATGTCTGGTTGGTGATATATATATTGCTTCCGTATAATCTGTTGTTTTGTTATTAAAAGCAAGATTCATTTTTCTTTGAAAATCATATACAGAAACCTCCTGCATTTTCTCATTATTGATATAAATAGATAATTTCAATTTAGATACATCTACTATCATTTCATCTGAATTTTCTATATTTCCATCACTACCCCAATCCCTATTTACACCATCAATCTCATCTATCTCCCGCACCGTCAGACTCTCTTCATTCTCCTCACCCATAACTCTGACTGTGGTTACCTCACCATCAGACCTCTTTATAGAATATTTAATTTCTTTACATTCATCATCTATATTAAATAAATCCTGAAATCCTTCATAATATGAATATCCCAGGGATACTGGAACATTTTTATCATTTCTGATAGCAGAAACCCACATTTTTAGACTCTCTGGCATTTCTGTACTTTTCAATATTTCTAGCACACTTGTTTTGCCGCAATTATTATCACCCGTAAGGATGTTAATATCCGCTAAATCAGTCATTTCTAAATTTCTTACTCCTCGAAAAGTATCAATTACTAATGATTGTATATGCTGTGCCATTTCTACCACCTTTCTTAAAAACATTATTAATATTGACATTATAGCGTATCTCATACTTATTAACAATAGCATTATTACGTGTTTTTGAAAATCTCAACCTGTTAAGCCATGGTGCCAGATTTTCAAAAAGAAGATTGCTTTTTCCCCTATTATCTTTTATGATGTTAAGTAGTAGTCCCTAAGCTCTAGTTTATAGACTACTGCCTAACAAATAAAGGATAAGAGGGATTTTAAGATGAAAACAAATAAAATACTAAAAGAATATTCGGCTATCACATTTGGTACCCTGCTGATTGCCATTTCCGTTTACTTCTTTATGATTCCAAGCAAGGTAATTGTTGGAAGCCTGTCCGGACTTGTAATTGTACTTTCTAATTTCCTGCCGTTTTCCATATCAGTCATGACATTTTGTTTAAATGCAGTGCTCCTGGTCATCGGGTTTATCTTTATCGGAAAGGAATTCGGGGCAAAGACGGTTTATACTTCTGCGCTGCTTCCAGTGTTCTTGTTTCTTTTTGAATTGCTGTTTCCCAATGTAAAATCTTTAACCGGAGATATTCTCATCGATACGCTCTGTTACATTTTGCTTGTCAGTGTAGGGCTTGCCATGTTGTTTCATGTAAATGCCTCCTCCGGAGGACTGGATATCGCCGCGAAACTGCTGAATAAAATTACACATATTGAAATGGGTAAGGCAATGACGCTTACCGGTATGTGTGTCGCTGTGAGCTCCATCTTTGTCTATGATACCAAATCCGTTGTCATGAGTATTTTAGCTACCTATGCTAACGGTATTGTCATTGACTACTTTATAGATGGCTTCAACCGCAAGAAAAGGATTTGTATCCTTTCGGATAAATACCAGGAAATCCAGGAGTTTATCGTTAGGGAGATCAAACGGGGCGTCACACTTTATCCTGCTTACGGCGGGTTTAACAAAGAGGAAAAAATGGAACTTCAGACCATACTCTCCAGAAATGAATATGCGAAGTTATTAGAATATCTCAGTGAAATTGATGTGAAAGCATTCGTTACGGTGGGAACCATTAATGAAGTGATTGGGGAATGGAACCCCAAGCATAAATAGAACGTAAAAGACGGGATATATTTACACATACCCCGTCTTTTATCTTATCTTTTATCTTATCTTTTGTCTTAATCTATTATTTTTATCTATCTGTATCTTAAATCTTTTCTAATTCTGCTTCCTTTATTTTACTTTAATTGTTTTTAATGCACTATAGCTTCCATATACCTTTTTACCTCTGGAATCCATTTTATAAGCTCTTACTTTTACGTAATAAGTCTTCTTAGATTTCAATTTGGCAACGGACTTTGTGGTTTTGCCGGTGGTCACATATTTCACACCTTTTTTAAATTTCTTGTCTGTGGTATAAGCAATCTGGTATCCTTTTGCTCCGCTGACTTTCTTTTTCAGCTTCACGGTGAATGCCTTTTTCTTCCCTGACAAGGACTTGACAGCAGGTTTGCTTACTTTCACTTTTTCCCATTTTGCATACAGGGTATAGCCGCCGCCGCTGATGTCTTTCACTTTTGTCTTGAATTTGCGGTCTTGATACCATCCCTTAAATGCATATTTTGCTCTTTCCGGAACCTTCAAGGTTGTTTTGGTGCCATCATAGCTTGTGGGGTTTTGCTTCGCATTCTTGCCGCCGTTTAAATAATACTTTACGTCATAATTTACCGTAACCGTACAGCTTACTTCGCATTTCGATCCGTCAGCTGCAATTGCTTTGATAACAGACGTTCCGCCGTTTACTGCGGTAATCTGCCCGTTGCTGTTAACTACAGCCGCTTTTGGATTGCTGGAGCTCCATACTACATTTTTATTAGAAGCATTCACTGGCAGCACGCTGACAGCCAGCGCAACCCTACTTCCTTTTTTCATGCTAAGCTTTGTGTTGTTTAGCCGAAGCTGGCTAACCATTACTTTTTCCGGCACAGGAACTTTTTTAACCAGTTTTGACGCTGCTGTTTCTAATACCGCTTTTGCTGCATCCACCTGATCTTGCGTTGCTTCTTTATCTCCCAGTAATTCTCCTGCTTTCTTTAATGCCTGAACAAATTCTGCCCAACCTGTTTCCTGATAGTCTGACTGTTTTTTATCTTTCTGAACATCATAAACGCTTTGCAGTTTTGATTTATCCACCACTACAGGAGGAATCTTTTCACTGATTAATTCCACATCCAGATAGTCAAGCTCTGCCCCATCCAGACTTTCGGTTTTCCCGATATAAACTGTATTAGCGCCTGCATGCAATTCTACACTTAATTCATATCCGATCCAGTTATCCGGACATATTCCATCTGCGTCTGATGCATTAAATGGAATAGCTTTACAGATAGAGGCCGTTCCATTATTTACTTTTACTTCCATTCCTGCTTTATCACTTTTAGTAGCTGCACCAATATAAAGTCTGTAATCCCCGGCTTTTTCTACCTGAACCTGAATTGTGGTTCCACTGTTTTCGCTTGTTAAATTAGCAATCTTCTGTCCGCCCGAAGAATTATAGGTGTCACAGATTACCGCTCCGCCGCTTAATATGCCGTCTTCTGCCTCGTAACGGTCTCTGGGGATAACCGGTGTTCCTGATGGCTGATTTACTTTTCCATTGTAGGCAATTGCTTTACCAAAATTAGGTGTTCCATCCTCATTCCAGGTGAATTTTTGAGTACGGACGCCGCGTCCGTTCCAATTCTGCCCGGAACCTTTAGTAGCGTGATATACCAGATAATTTTCTGTTCCATCCGGAGATACGGTAAAGCAGGCATGTCCGGTAGAATAAGTACTTGGCGGATTTTTCTGGAAGACCGGTTCTGTTGCTTTTTCCCAGTCTTCTGCTTTCATCGGATCTCCTCCTTTTTTCAGTGTCAATCTTCCCAGACAGTAATTATCCGTCCAGCTTCCGCTTGCCGAAAAAATAATATTGGCAACGCCATCCGGTGATACCAGAACCTGTGGGCCTTCATTAATCCTCGGAAAACCATCCAGCTCCCAATTGTATTCCGGCTTTGAAAGCATTACTCTTTTTCCGGAAATGGTACAGGGATCTGACATTTCAGCAATGTATATCCGCTGTTCTTCATTTACCATTCCATCCCACCCGGACCATACAGCGTATAGTTTGCCATTGTACTCTAATACAGTCTGGTCAATTGCCCATCTGTCTGTATCCGGGGATAACTTTCCTTTAAATTCATATTCGCCCATTGCATTGTCTGTTTTGCTTTCCAGCACATACATTCTATGGTCAGCTCCAGCTCCGGCGGTATAATAGATA